>CAZSKF010000127.1:0-5841 GCA_964607405.1 uncultured Proteiniphilum sp.
GCAGTCTCATTTGTTTTTAATATTAAATAACTGATATAAAAATGATTGTCGAAATAAAGTTGATTACATTTGCACACTTAAAATCAAAATCTTGATATTAATATTAAGAATTAAGTTCTTGAACTGTGCATAAAAAGATATCTTTCCTCATATTATTTGTAGTTTTTTTGGCGTCTTGTGGTGTCAAGAAGCAGTCTGTGCCGTCCATATCTAAGGGTGATGGAGTGCAAAGCGAAATACTTGATTATGGTATGAAGCATATCAACAAACCATACAGATATGCAGGTAAGGGGCCAAATTCATTTGATTGTTCTGGGTTCACTTCATTTGTGTTCAAAGAGTTTGGCTACAGGCTAAGCACAAGCTCGTCGGGACAAGCAAGACAAGTTCCCAAGATTAATAGCAAGGATGATTTGAGAGTTGGCGACCTGGTCTTTTTTGAGGGCAGAGCTCATAACGGAAACGTGGGACATGTGGGCATCGTGAAGGAGGTATTGCCTAATGGTAACTTTTTGTTCTTGCACGCATCCACAAGCTATGGAGTTATTGTTTCTAGATCTACAGAGCCATATTATGCAACTAGGTATTTGCATGGCGGACGTGTGATTAAGGAAAATAACCAAGTGATATTGGCTAGCAATAAGCGAACTAAAACACCCGAGGTAACATCAGTAGAGGATATCAGAATAGCAAAGCCTGCGGCTACAGACACTAAAGAGCCTGTTGTGGTAAAAGCTCCCAAAACCAAAACTGAGCAAGAGCTGGATCTTGCAAGAGTTGAAATAGAGCCTAAGAATGGAGTTAAAAGTGATTCTATAATTATTCACACGCGACATATTTCAATGCCCGTGTCTAGCCAACCTGCAAAGGGAGACCCCGAAAAGGAGGTTACTATATCCAAGTCGGGTACAAGAGGTAGTAATCGCGGGGTGCCTAAGCCCAAGGGCGTTGCCGGTGGTGGCAATCCGCTTCAATATAAAGTTGCGCCGGGCGATACATTATTCTCTATCTCGCAACAACATTCATGCAGTGTTGACCAACTTCGCAGCTGGAATCCTGATTTGGGACAAACCCTAAAAGCAGGCGAGGTGATCAAAATCTACAAATAGCCATAAGAAGCATTATTGAACATTTTCCCTTCCCCTGTGTTCTCTTTAGTGCAAATGGTTTCAAAAAGACATATTCACATATCGTTTTTATTATTAGTTATATACTTTGTTGGCTTTGTGGTTAGCGAGGCTGCACCACTATTGTCTGTTGACAATGGTGCTGTGGTTGGGGTGACAAAAAGCTGCAAACGAGATATGGCAAATAATGGCGATAGTGCCGAAGCAACATTTGCGGAACAACATCAAAACAATATAAACAAATTGGTGGCAGAGATACCCTGCGCACCCGTAAATCATCAAATAGATAGTCTGTTTGCCGTTTATTTATATTCTCATAAGATAGAATATACCGAACCCTTCGTGTTGTTTTCCTACCCATACATTAATGTTATAGAAAATCCTCCCACTGTTGTTTAGTGCTTAGACACTTTAATAGTGTGCACACATGCACGTACTCATAATGATTTGCAGTGAATTGTGGCATTGTGAGCAAATCTGTAATATTAAAACTATCAATAAACGAATATGAATTTAAAAAATATATTCAAGTCTGTTGTAGCAGTAATAATAGCTATAGCAGCAACATCTTGTAATAATAAAAATAACACCGATGTGGTAATAACTATACTGCAGACGGCAGATATACATGGCCAATTAGACACTCACGAGGAGCTGTTTGTAGAAGATAATAATGTTGTTTTCAAAAAGAGGGGAGGAATGGCCAATATCAAAACCCTGTTTGATATGGAAAGAGCAGCCAATCCCGGGCGCACAATAGTGATAGATGCAGGCGACTTAATTCAAGGGAGTGGCTATGCAATGCTTTCGCAGGGTGGTGTGTTTCCAGAAATTGTGAGACACATGAACTACGATCTTATGATGCCCGGCAATTGGGAAGTGGTGTATGGAAAGGATAGAATGATGGAGGTGATGAATGATTATAACACCAATGTCATTGCCCAAAATATGTATCACGACGAAACGGGCGAGAATCTATTTCCCCCATATTGGACTAAAACAATAGAGGGTATTAAACTTGCATTTGTAGGTGTCAACGATCCTGATATTCCACATCGTCAGGCACCAAGCTATAGCAAGGGTATCTCCTTTAGCGGGATTGATAATCGTCTGGAAGATATTATCAATAAGGTGAAAGAGGAGGAGAAGCCCGATGCACTGTTTCTGGTTACTCATATCGGAATTTTCAAGCAGGTTGATTTGGCTAATAATAGCATAAGTGACGGTATTCCCTACATTTTGGGAGCAGATACGCACGAAAGAGTACGACAACCCATTCAGGGCGAGCACTCAAAAGTGGTTGAGCCGGGTGCCTTTGGTTCTTTTGTAGGAAAGCTAACGCTCACCTTCAGAGATGGCGTCATAGTGTCTGATGAGTATGAGCTTATCGATGTTGACCCGGATGTGTATCCTCAGGATGAAGAACTGCAATCAGTAATAGATAAATTAAAATCTCCTTATGAGGATGAGTTAGAGAGAATTGTGGGCTATACTGCCACACCGATATATCGTTATCTGACCGTTGAAAATGCAATGGATAATATGATTACAGATGCTATGATGTGGAAAACCAACGTGGATATATCCCTGTCAAATGGTTTCAGGTTTGGCAATCCTATAGTGCCTATCAATGGACAGCCCGCACCAATTACTCGCAATGATGTGTGGAATATGCTGCCCATAGATGATTACGTTAAAACGGGAAGCGTAACCGGCGAGCAGATTAAGAACTGGCTTGAAAAAGAGGCTAATAATGTGTTTGCCAAAAATCCGTCGGAGCGATTTGGTGGTTGGTTTGTTCGCTTCTCAGGCATGGAGGTTAAGTTTGACAGCTCAAAGGATTTTGGCGAGAGGATAGAGTCTGTGATCATAAAGGGCCAACCGCTAGATATGGCAAAGACCTACAGAATCTCTGCCTGTTTGCGCGAGGGCGATCCTGATGATATGCTTTGCAGAATTCCAAATGTGAAGGATGTGAAAACAGAAAACTATACAATGCACGATGCCCTTATTGAGTATCTTAAGGCGTTCTCGCCCGTATCTCCCACTATTGTTGGAAGGGCATTGGCTACAGATTTGGGTGAGTTTACATTCTCAACTCTGCCCGACACTAATTATGAATTTAAATAACAGAACAAATAAATTATAGTATAAATATGAAAACAAAACTTTCGATATTAGTATTGGCTCTTGCATCTCTATTTTTTGTAGCGTGCACAGAGTCACAACAAAGCAATCAAGATGATGTGGCACAGTCGGATAATACTCCCAAGGTGGAGAATTATATTGTGCTAACAAGCAATATACAGCAAATAAGATCTATATCACATGCTGCACAGCTAATGAAAGCTCAGTCGCCCGACACCTTGGGAAAAGTGGAAGTGGTGGTGTGTGGCAAAACAGTTAAAGAGACCACCAATCCCGATGTGATGCAACCTATATTGGAAGCCATAGCTGCGGGGCAACTAGATGTAAAGCTTTGCGGCTTCTCTATTAATCAGCTTGGAGTTGACAAATCATTGGTGCCTGAGCCAATAACCATCGTTGAAAATGGTATATATTACAACTTCCAAAAGCAGCACGAGGGATATATGAGTCTAGGGCTTTAACATATTTTAGACAACCCCGATAATAATACAACTACATAAAACATTGCCGAAGGATCACTTTTGGCAATGTTTTTTGTACTTTTGCACAATTAAAATAAATAAGACAACATAATGATTACAGCAGACCAATTGAAAGAGGCATTGGAGCGCGTGCAAGCGCTGAGGGGGTATCTTTGACATCGATTCGAAGATAATCCAACTGGAAGAAGAAGAATTAAAAACACAAGCACCCGATTTTTGGAATGATAATAAAGTGGCAGAGGCTCAGATGAAGATAGTGCGCGAACTTAAGTCGTGGATTACTGCATTTGGTGAGGTTAGCTCTGCAGCAGAGGAGCTGGAACTGGCTTTTGATTTTGTGAAAGAAGAAATCATAAGCGAGGAAGAGCTTGACGAAATCTACGAGAAGGCTGTCAAGCTAATTGAAGACCTTGAGCTTCGCAATATGTTGCGTCGTGAAGAAGACCAACTGGGTGCAGTATTAAAGATAAATGCCGGAGCAGGTGGTACCGAGAGTCAAGACTGGGCATCAATGCTGTTTCGTATGTATCAGCGATGGTGCGACAGCAAGGGCTATAAAACCACAGTTACCAACTGGCTTGATGGTGATGATGCAGGTATAAAAACTGCCACCATGCAAGTTGAGGGTGATATTGCCTACGGCTTTTTGAAAAGCGAAAACGGGGTGCATCGTCTTGTGCGTGTGTCTCCTTTTAATGCTCAGGGCAAGCGCATGACATCGTTTGCGTCGGTGTTTGTTGTGCCATTGGTGGACGATAGCATTGAGGTAGATGTCAACACTGCAAATATCACTTGGGATACCTTCCGATCGTCAGGCGCGGGTGGTCAGCACGTTAATAAAGTGGAGACTGGTGTACGTTTGCATTATACATACACGGATACAACGGGCGAGGAGCATCAAATTGTGATTGAAAATACTGAGGGGCGTTCGCAAATGGCAAACCGTGAGAGTGCTATCAGGATGTTGAGGTCGCAGGTTTATGAAATAGAACTTGAGCAGCGTCGTGCGGCACAGGCTAAGATTGAGGCAGGAAAGAAAAAGATAGAGTGGGGTTCACAAATTCGCAGTTATGTATTTGACGACAGGCGAGTGAAGGACCACAGAACAAATCATCAAACATCTAACGTGAATGCTGTGATGGATGGTGATTTGGATGATTTTATCAAAGCTTATCTCATGGAGTTTGGTGGTGAAGACTAATAGCTGCTTGTTGATAAGCTGTTGATAAGTGTGGAAAACTAATCAGCAAACTGTTGAAAAGACTGAACGGAACGTTTATAAATTGTTCCGTTCAGTCTTTTTCTTATTCTAATATCTTGTTCTCTATTGATAATCCAAATAGTGCAAAGTCATATTTTGAAGGATCCTCAGGATCTAGTTTGCGCAGATTGTCTGTAAGCTCCATTGCTGTTTTCCAGTCAGTTTGCTTGCGTGTTATTAGTCCAAACTGACGTGCGGTGCGATCCACATGCACATCTATAGGGCAAACAAGATGGCGCGGATGAATCTTTTTCCACAATCCAAAGTCCACACCTTTGTTATCATCACGTACCATCCAGCGCAAATACATATTCAGGCGCTTGCAAGTGGAGTTGCGTGCAGGAGTTGCCACATGCTTTCGTGTGCGTTGTGGTGCATCCGGGCTGTCAAAAAAGTTCTCCTCAAAATGAATTAGCGAACTCTCCATATCCACAAACCCTGTAGGTGGAATTAATGCATCTTCAAGGCTGTCAAACTGTGTGTAATGTCTGTTTAAGAAGTCCACAAAGTACAACAAATCCGTATCATTAAATGTACGATGCTTGAATCCCAGCAGTCCCTTCAAATCCTCATCCGAGTGGTTGAGGATAAACTCATAGGGCTTGCCTCCCATTCGGTCCACAAGCTCAAATGTCTTGTTGATAATTGTTTTGCGCTGCCCCCATGCAAATATGGAAGCAAAAAAGCCTGTTATCTCCACATCTTGTTTCAGCGAAAAAGAGTGGGGGATAGATATAGGGTCGCTTTCTATAAATGATTTCTGGTTGTACTCGTCAACCTTCTCATCCATGAAGCTTTTAAAATCATTTGGTAATCGTTTCAT
>CAZSKF010000128.1:0-5805 GCA_964607405.1 uncultured Proteiniphilum sp.
AGAGGTTCTGTAGCTCATCAAGCAAATAGAGTTAGCAGAATTAGAACGTTGAGATCAAGCTTGCACCAAGCAGGTTAAGATCCAACGTAAATGATGCAGCATTTGGATTAATAATGTTAATCTAAACTGCTTATTTTTTTAAAGACTATACATTTTAAAATATATATCAAAAAGCCACCCGTTTGGGTGGCTTTTTTTGTTTTAGGACGGTTGGTGTTATCGTCGGCACACGTCTTTGAATGTGCACCACTTGCAGATGTCTGTATTAGTGGTTTGTGAGAATGGGATGTTTGGATTGAATATTTCTTCGATGAGTATGTTTAGCCTTGATATGAATTCGTGCATGAGATACTCGATATTGTTGATATGGGTTTTGTTGTGATTGATGCGCGGGTCGAAGTTGTCTTTGAATATTTCGCGCAGGTAGTATATGCCGGGCGATAGGGGAGTATCTGTGTAATTGTATGCCAGGGCATAAAAGAATACTTGTAGGATATGTGACTTGCGATTGCGCTTGGTGGGGTCGAACATGTCTTCTATTTCTGTGAAATTGAGATCGCCCTTTCCTGTTTTGTAGTCGATGACGCGCAGAGTATCATTATGCTTGTCGATGCGGTCGATGCTTCCTTTAATATTTACAGACAGTGTGTTGGATGCTTTGTGCTGTATGTTGAACCTGTGTTCTGAATCTATATACTGAAAGGGTGTGAATTGTTTGTCGAAATGTAGTGTTTGCTTTATATAGTCGTGTAATATCTCGGCGATGAGATAGTGATATCCTGTGAGTGGCTCGACTCTTTCTTCCTGTTTGAAGTAGTGTTTTGCAAAGGCTTCTTCTATTAGTTTTGTGACATATTTCTTGTCTTTGATTATGGCGTTTAGTGTGTCGGGTAGTATTTCTTGCCCTTTATACCTATCGTATATGTTTTGGATTACGGCGTGATATATTGTTCCGAATACGCTTGCCTCGATTGACTCTTGCACTTCGTCTTCTTCTGAAAGCCCTTCTACTGTTGTGAGATAGAATTGTAGAGGGCAGTTTAAATAATTATTTATGTTTGATGCTGAAAATGACTTTGTTCCGCCTTCTTTAAATTCTTGAAGTTTGCGCATTACCTCAGGTGTCTTTTCTATTGATACGGGATCGATTCTGGTGGCTGATACGTTGTAGTTGACCATTACTTCTTCGATATCGAAATAGTTGTCGTACAGGTATTTCATTTGATAGAAATATCTGCTAACCTCGCCCGATTGCATATCTTCGGCTCGGGTGTCGTAGAGCATGTATATGTTTTTGGCGCGCGATATCATTCTATAGAAGTGGTAGGCGTAGGTGCTGTCTTGATGTTCGTATGTGGGCAGGTTGAAACCTTGTCTGAGGGTGTGGGGAATGAATGAGTTTGTTGGTCTCTTTAGAGGGAAGACTCCTTCGTTCATTGAGAGGATTATAATGTTTTCGAAATCAAGAGCACGTGTTTCTAATATTCCCATCACTTGTAGTCCCGACAATGGTTCGCCCTGAAATGATATGCTGATGCTTTGTGAAAGTTGTTTTAGTAATCGGAAATATGATTCGACTGACATTTCGTTAACTGCATGCAGGGAGTCTTGAAGTCGGTTGATGGTTTTGTAATATTGAACAATAAATTCAAGCTCTATGTCTGCTACGCGTGTGTCGTTTTGATTTTCTTTGTCTTCTGATCTCTTGATGGTTAGGTTATTGTATATTGTAGTTAGAACATTTCTGAGATAGTCTGATGCTTCACTCCAATGGTTGATGGGGGTAAAAATTAGTTTGAGGAATGTATTGCTGTCTAGCTCTTTGAGTGACAACATGACACGATTATTTTTTAAGATATAGTCCTTAAGCCTATCGCCAGTTTTTCCTATATGTTTTGATACTAATGGATGGTTTAGTATTGCCAGGACAAATTTGTAATAAACTGTAGTTTCTTTGTCATTGTTGCGCATGTTGTGCTGCATTGATGAGATGGATGAAATGAGTGAGGCTATTGCCGACTGCTGAAGTGAATAGCCCATAGTGACATTTATCTTTTCTATATCTTCGGGTATTGAATAGAGAACGGGGATGAGCATATTCTCGTCGGGTAGCACAATGGCGGTAGTAAGCCCTGAGTTTTCTGCTGTAATCTGATCTTTCTCGATTAGGTCTTTGAGTATCTGGCTTACAATCTTGGCCTGCCCCACGCCTGAGGGTACGCCGATGAGGGTTGTATTTTTCTTTTCGTTGGAGAATTGCTTAACCTGTTTGTTGTATTCCAGACCGGATGGGAAGCTTGTTTCGTTTTCTTTTACCCAGTATGATGCTCTGTTTTTGTTGTCTCTAACAAAGTGTGTGTCGTAGTCCCAGTAGAAATCAGCAATGTTTTTGTTTTTTAGATATTCAAGCAGAGTTGTTTCGGCGGGAGTAAGCGCATTTAGCCCCACAAACACGAGGTTGTTGTGATTGATTGTGAGTTCATCTTTTTTCTTGGCCTTTTCGGCAACGTCTCTAAATAGCATTCCTTCATATGCCAGTCCTTTGGAGTAGAGTGAGTCTCTGAAGGAGTTGTATAGTTCGAGAAGTATTTGCCAGGTTTCCAGAAATTTGCCTTTGGTTTCGTTGGTGTTGTCAATATTAAAGTTGCTCCAAAATTGTTGTATTGCTTTGATTTGTTCTTCTGAAAGATAGGTGAGGTCGTGATCCATATCTTTGAGGTTGGTAATGTTTTGAAATAGTTGGCGTGCGTCAACCATATATTTGTCAACATCCGAGAAGTCATTGAGCAGTATTTCGCCCCAGAATAGGAAGTCGTCAAGTGTTTCGCTGGTGTTGCTTATCTTTTGATATTGTTCGTAAAATAGAACCAGCAGGTCTATTTTGTCGGCTTGACGAAGGGGAGATAATGATCCGAACAGTTCCTGAATCGTGATAATGTTTGGAGAGAATATGGCTTCGTTTGCTATTTCGGCTAGGTACTTTTGAAAGAATACGCCGGCACGGCGGTTGGGAAATACAAATGTTTGTTTGTAAAGGTCTTGCCCGTATTTATTAAAAAATGCTTCGGCTATATTGTAGAGAAATGCTTTCATTGTTATGTGTGAGTTGTTTAATATTTACAAATGTATAAATTCTAAATATATTATGCTTGGTGGTTCAGTGCTTTATTGTTGTGAATGGGTGTTAACATTGTTTTGTGTGTTGTGGAAATACATTGCGAGTAAAGATTGCAAATTGTTAGGATAAATAACCTTTGTGTCGATATATATAGCTAACTTTTATAGATATTCTTTCATTTTTGAATATAAAAATCATATCTTTGCCACATAAAAAGGAAATATCTGTTAACGTTATAGCGGTATTATAATATATTGCTCATTAACAGTTTATTATATCCAAAAAATCAATAGTTATTTTTCTGATTAAATATGGCTAATCGAATTAAAATTAAGAAAGGCTTACAAATTCCTTTGTTAGGTAAACCAGAAGAGGCTCTTCGAGGTAATCTGACGAGTGAGTTTGTTCATGTGTGGCCCGAAGATTATCAGGGTATTACACCAAGGCTGAACGTTAAAGTGGATGATACCGTGAAGGCTGGACAAGCACTGTTTCATTCCAAAATGTATCCTGAAATGATGTTTGCGTCTCCAGTAAGTGGAACCGTGGTAGCGGTGAATCGTGGCGCTAAACGACGTATCCTAGATATAGTGGTGAAGGCAGATAAGGAAATTGAGTATGTTGACTTTGGCAAAAAAGATGTTGCTAAGTTGTCGGCAGACGAAATAAAATCTTCTTTACTTGAATCGGGAGTGTGGGGTTTTATCAAGCAACGTCCGTATGACATTGTGGCTAATCCTACTAATGCACCTCGTGATATTTTTGTTACCGGTTTTGACTCTGCACCTATTGCTGCATCGTATGATTTTATCATTGATGGACAGGAGAAAGACTTGCAAACAGGTCTTGATGCTTTAGCAAAGTTGACTAGTGGAAAGGTTTATCTGGCTATTAGTCCTGCAACTAAGAACAAAGGATTGAGAGATGCAAAGAATGTGGTGATAACTGAGTTTGATGGTCCACACCCTGCAGGAAATGCCGGTGTTCACATCAATCATCTGGCTCCGGTTAATAAAGGAGAGACCGTTTGGACTTTGAGTGCTTTGGATGTGTTGTTTATCGGACGTTTGTTTAACAAAGGTGTGGTGGACTTGACACGTAAGATTGCATTGACAGGGTCGGAGGTTAAGCAAACAGGATATTACTCAATGCTTATTGGTACTGAGCTTACTAAGCTTTTTGCCGGGAATGTGGCTGAGGGTAGTTTAAGATATATTAGTGGTAATGTATTGACAGGTACTAAGATTGAGGCTAATGGCGCATTGCGTGCAACTCATTCTCAGGTAACTGTTATTCCCGAAGGAGATGATGTTCACGAATTTGTTGGTTGGGCTTCTCTTTCTCCAAATCGTTATAGCTCGGGCAATACATATCTGCAGCTGAAGAAAGGATATCGCATGGATGCCCGCGTGTTGGGTGGTCCTCGTGCTATTATTGTATCTAATGAATATGAGAAGGTGTTCCCAATGGATGTTATGCCTGAACAACTAATCAAGTCAACTATTGCTTTCAATATTGATAAGATGGAGCAGTTGGGTATTTACGAAGTGGCACCTGAGGATTTTGCACTATGCGAGTTTGTGGATACTTCAAAGCTTGAAATCCAGAAGATTATTCGTATTGGACTTGATCAGCTACGTAAAGAGATGGAGTAGGGCGTCCTATTCTTTATATATCTAAACAATTGATACTAATTATTTAAACATTCAAATAAATGTCGTTAAGAAATTATCTCGATAAGATTAAACCAAATTTCGAAGAGGGAGGTAAGCTACATTGGCTACATTCTACGTACGATGCTTTTGAAACATTTTTGTATGTTCCAAACACAACTTCGAAATCAGGTGTACATATTCACGATGCCAGAGACTCTAAGCGTACAATGGTAGTTGTAATTCTTGCGCTTGTTCCAGCACTTCTGTTTGGTATGTACAATGTGGGCTATCAGCACTATCTGTCGGTGGGAGTTGATGCCTCTTTTATTCAAACATTTATATATGGTCTTGTTGCCATGCTTCCTCATATTATTGTTTCATATGTTGTGGGACTAGGTATTGAGTTTGCAATGGCGCAAGCTAAAAAGGAAGAAGTGGCCGAAGGGTTCCTTGTTTCGGGTATGTTGATCCCAATGATTGTGCCAATTGACACTCCATTGTGGATGATTGCAGTAGCTACTGCGTTCTCTGTGGTATTTGCTAAAGAGGTATTTGGTGGAACCGGATACAATATCTTTAACGTTGCACTTATTGCTCGTGCCTTTATTTTCTTTGCTTATCCGTCAAAAATTTCTGGAGATCAGGTTTGGGTTCGCACTCAAAGCACTTTTGGTATGGGTGGTGGTGAAGTAGTTGATGGTTTGTCAGGGGCTACTCCTCTAGGACAGATTGCTACTTCTGAAGTGTCAAGCTTTAGCGATTTTGCTTTTCATGGTATTACAGGTAAACCACTTGAATTGTGGGATATGTTTGTAGGACTTATTCCGGGATCTATCGGTGAGGTTTCTACTCTTGCTATTTTGCTTGGAGCAATTATCTTGATTGCAACAGGTGTGGGAAGCTGGAAAACTATGGTTTCAGTATTTGCCGGTGGTGCTGCTACAGCATTGTTACTTAACGCAGTTGCTGTTAATCTGATGATGGAGATGCCTCCTGTTTATCACTTATTCTTGGGTGGATTTGCTTTCGGTG
>CAZSKF010000129.1:0-2624 GCA_964607405.1 uncultured Proteiniphilum sp.
CTTGGTCCTCAATTTCTGGTTAAGACGATAGCGGGTGTAATTGCTCTGTCGTTTTTCTTAGGCTTGTTGGAGTTTTTGCAACTTAAAACAATAATGGAAGGCGAGCCAATGATTGCCGGTATAATTGGGGCTTTGCTTTGTGGTTCGGGTATCGGATTGGTGTTTTCAGTAAATGGCAGCACCGGGGGCACGGATATTGTGATTATGATTATTAATAAGTACAAGAATCTTACTCCGGGTAGAACCATGTTGCTTATCGACTTGACAATTGTGGGTGCTTCGTATGCTATATTCCAGAGCATCGAGACAATTATCTATGGTTTTATTATTATTGCTATAATGACTACCACTATTGATTATGTGATTAATGGTGTTCGTCAGTCTGTTCAGTTCTTTATATTTTCTAATAAGTATGAGCAGATAGCTACAGAGATTAATAAGCAATTGCATAGAGGCTGCACCGTTATAGATGGAGTGGGGTGGTACTCTAAAAAGCCACAGAAGATGCTGATAGTTATGGCAAAGCGTACTGAGTCGGTTTCAATATTTAGAATAGTAAAAGGTGTGGATCCTGATGCTTTCGTTAGTCAATCATCAGTTATTGGTGTTTATGGTGAGGGATTTGATAATCTGAGATAGTAGCACAACGAGGCTAATAGATAAAAATAAAAGGCAAAGAATAAATTTGATAATATTCTTTGCCTTTTTTATGTGGTGGATATCGAGAATTGGGTTAATCTACTATATCTTCTTTTGTTAAATCTAATGTGAAGTCTTCTTTGCCTCTGTCAAAGTATAGTTTCTTCAACGGGTTCTTTCTTGCTTCATCATAAGCAAATCTATTGTGGAAAACATCTTTAGCTAAGTATAGAGCTTCTCTGAATGAGTTTTCTGATGCCAATCCTTTTCCCGTGATATCATATGCTGTGCCATGATCTGGTGAAGTGCGAACAATTGGAAGTCCGGCTGTGAAGTTTACACCTTCTCCCATCGATAGGGTTTTGAATGGAATTAATCCTTGATCGTGATACATTGCCAAAATTGCATCAAATCTTCTGTAGGTTCCATTGCCAAAGAATCCATCGGCTGGATATGGCCCTGCACACAGGTATCCTGCATCTTGAGCTTCTTTTACTGCTGGTGCTATAATGTTATTTTCTTCCGATCCTAATAATCCATTCTCGCCGGCATGTGGGTTTAAGCCCAATACGGCTATTCTTGGCAGTTCTACTCTGAAATCACGTTTTAGAGATAAGTCAAGTGTTTTGATTTTGTCCAGAATCAATTCTTTTGAGAGACTTTCTGATACTTTGGAAATGGGAATATGAGTGGTAACGAGGGCTACTCTCATTTGATTGCTGGTTAGTATCATTAGTGCGTCATCATCTCCTTTAAATCTGTCTTGAAGAAACTCTGTGTGACCGGGAAATGTGAATTTATCGCTTTGAATAGACTCTTTGGTGATTGGTAGAGTAACTAATACGTCTATTTTATTATCTCGCAAGTCCTTAGTGGCTTCATCTAATGCAACATAGGATGCCTCTCCGGCTTCACTGGATGCTTTGCCAAGCTCAATTCTGACTTCCTCTTTTATGCTGTTCACAAAATTAACCTTGCCGTCAGCATATTCGCTGGCATCATTAATTATATTAAACTGAACGGGACTTATATTTAATACTTTGCGATGATAAGATGCTGCTTTTGTAGAGCCATATATTATTGGCGTGAATAGCTCTAAGAGTCTTTCGTCTGCAAAGGTTTTTAATATTAATTCGTATCCCACGCCATTAATATCGCCGTGGGTTATTCCTATTTTAATTTGATCTGACATTTAGTTTTTAATTTTTTTGGTTATTATCCATCTATTATTTTTCATCTTTTGGGATGTTAATAGTGTAAAGTGATGCTTCCATACCTCTTATCAAGTTACGTTTATCTTTTTCGGGTGCAAAAACAAAGGCTTCAACTACAACTACCATATTTGTGTTTTCATTTACAAAGGCTTGCATAACAAATGGTCCTCCCATCATATCATTTGTCATCTCCCACAGGCCGCGTAGCTCTGCACGGAAAAGTCCATTATACCTCATTTTAGTGTATATTGGATTGTATGATGCTGAAGCAGTTGTCATGTGTGAGTCAAATGATCCTGTGATATGTTTTCCTAAAACCTCGTTTCGCTTTGCAATCAAAGAGTCTCTCTCAAAAATAGTCTCTGATGTGTATGGGAACTGATAAATTACTATATCACGACGAGAACGGGGTGCATTGTTTGTGGCCCAGTAAAAATTGTCGAACTCTTGGATGTTACTCAAACCCTTTGGGTAATATAAATTTATTCCAAACAATTGTTGTATTCTGGTTTGTGGTGCATCAGAATCCTTTATTAGCCATCTGGCTTGTCTCTCCATCTCTTTCTGTAGGATGTAGTTTACGATCGATTCTTCATTGTTTTCTACGAATTCAACAAAAGATGCGGTATCAGGTGCTCTAACTGTGAGTATTACCTGTCCGTATGCATACTTATCTAGCTCAGATGATAGCTTGGCTTCACTGTAAATATTGGATATCTCGGGCATTACAATATTGCGGGCCATCTTAAATGTGCTTGTGAAGTTGTCGGG
>CAZSKF010000129.1:2724-5803 GCA_964607405.1 uncultured Proteiniphilum sp.
TCACCTCTGGATGCACGAATGGTACATGTAATTCCTTTGGATGTTAGGAAGTCGCGGAATTTCACCATATTCTCTTCAGTGGCCGGTGCCAAATCGCTGCCCGGTATTTTGTGAAACCTAATTAAATTGACGCGGCAATCTAGCCCTGATAATATCTTAGTCATTTCGCGTGCATATACTAACGAGTCATTAAGATCATCAAACATGATATATTCAAATGATAGGCGTCGTTGGCGGCTCCAGTCATATTCTTTTAACAGCTCTATTATGTCTAGTGCATTATATACCTTTTCTATAGGCATAAGTTCTAGTCGTTGTTCTGGGAATGGACTGTGAAGGCTCAACGCCAGGTGACATTCACTCTCATCAAGAAATCTTTTAAGCGACGGTATAATTCCTATTGTGGATAATGTAATTCTTTTGGGGCTCCATCCTAATCCATAATCTGCTGTAAGTATCTCGATAGTCTTCATTACACTATCGAAGTTGTTTAACGGTTCTCCCATACCCATAAATACTAGGTTTGTGAGTTTTTCGGAATTAGGTACAGAGTAAACCTGATTTATTATTTCATTTGGTGTTAAGCTACCCAAAAAGCCCATTTTGCCTGTAAGACAAAAGCTGCAATCCATCTTGCACCCAACTTGTGATGATACGCAAATTGTTAGCCTGTCAGCTTCGGGGATATTAACTGATTCAATAAACTTTCCATTTTTGACGGTGAAAAGCATTTTTTGAGTTCCATCGGTTGATGTTTTTATATCCATTGGTTCGGTTCGTCCCACCTCATAGTGCTCCTTTAGCACCTCTCTATTGGCTAGAGATATATTAGTCATTTCGTCGATGGATTTTACACGTTTTACATATATCCAGTCGGCTATTTGTTTTGCTGTAAACTTTGGAAGCTTTAGTTCTTGTAATGCTTCTTGTATTTCGGATAGGGTCATACCCAAAAGATATGCTATATTCATTTTAATCTAATTTTATTCATACAAAGATAATTAGCTTTTTAAGATTAACGTGTGTTTTGGCTATTGAATTGAGAATGATGTTTATAAAGATTGATCTATGCCGGGTTCTGTTTTTATTATTCCCAAGCCAATTATAGACCACACTAACTCTCTTATTCTCATGCATAGACTAACATAAACACCGTGTGATGCTGCAAGTGACAAAAGACCAAAAACTATTACGAAGCCTCCTTCTCTTGCGCCTAACTGCATAGGCATGAAAAAGAATAGATTGCCCACTAATGACTGCACAGACTCAATCAATACGCTTTCTGAGAATGTGACAGGAAAACCTATGACATACATCATAAATACTATTTCCAAACATTGAACATATCTTGATAGAAGTTCTATAGATAGTGATTTTATAAAGTCTGACTTTCTGTTTTTGTATAAGTCGGCAATAAGATAGTCCATTTGTTCTATTTTGTCGTGATGCTGACGATAATACATTTTAATTTTCTTTCCGATAAAAGGAATCTTTGATGCAATGGTGAGTGCTTTAACTATAAATCCTTTGGAATATACGGTAAAGGACCAATAAAGTAATAATAATGAGCATATGGCAACTATTACTAGTATCACTCTGATGGTAGTTGATAGGTTTGGAACTATCAGTAGTAATAGTGGTATTGAAATCATCCAGAATATAAAGTGTGAAACTATATGCATCATCATGTATAATAAAACAGAGGATGTGGCCTTTTGTACACCAATGTATGGCTTTAGTTTTAAGATTCGATAAGGTTCTCCTCCTAGCAGACCTAATGGTGTGATTTGATTTATGGCGTAGCCACTAATGGTCAGCCTTAGGGTTTTGAGGAAAGATACTTTTTGTGTCTCTTCACTGCCATCTCTAATTATGGTATGGAAAGAGACAGCATTTACAATGTAAACTAAACCCCATGTACCAACTATTGCTACGAACCACCATTTAGTAAGCTTTATGTTTGTCCAGATTACATCTAATCCAATTTTGTGGATCATAAATCCTAGTATAACGATACCTATTAGGAGGAATATATTAGTGGCTATTTTTGTTTTATTCATATAATACGACTTGGATTTTGTGACTATTTCTGCCCGAAACCTGATGAAGGTGCAAAAATACAAAGTTTTAAATAAAAAAGGTCCTTTTCATATCGAAAAGGACCTTTATATAATAAATGTAATGTGAGCTCATTTGCGGAATGGTAGTTTTGTAACAGTTGCTTTGAGGCTCTTATTTCTAACTTTTATAAATACTTCAGTGTCTGGTTTGGTGTATTCAGGGCTGACGTATCCCATTCCAATGCCAACTTTGAGCATTGGGGACATTGTGCCTGAAGTAACTTCTCCAATCACTTCTCCTTCTGAGTTAGTTATTTCATATCCTGTTCGTGGAATTCCTCTGTCTATAAGAGTGAATCCAAACAACTTTCTTTTAACTCCATCAGCTTTTTGTTTTTCAAGAATATCCCTTGCTGTAAAGTTGTTTCCTTCTACAAATTTTGTGATCCATCCTAGTCCAGCTTCAAGTGGTGTGGTGTTATCGTTCAATTCATTTCCATATAAACAAAAGCCCATCTCTAGACGGAGTGTATCACGTGCGCCAAGGCCAGCAGGTTTAATACCATATTCAGCTCCCGCTTCAAATATTGATTCCCAAAGTTTAGCTCCATGCTCAGGATAGAAGTATAATTCAAATCCACCTGCTCCTGTGTAGCCGGTATTTGAGATAATTACATTATCAATACCTGCAATGGTTCCCTCTACAAACGAGTAGTAAGGAATAGAAGATAGATCGATGTCGGTCAACTTTTGTAAAGTTGCAGTAGCCTTAGGTCCTTGAATAGCCAGTAGAGCGGTATGATCTGATGCATCCTCAAGAATAGCCCCTTTGGTATTATTCTTAACACACCAATCCCAATCTTTTTGCATATTGGAGGCGTTTACAACCATCATATACTTATCTTCATCGTATCTATATAGTAAGAAGTCATCAATAATTCCTCCTTTGTCATTTACAAAGCATGTGTATTGTATCTTTCCTACTTCTAGCTTTGATACGTCATTGCTAGTTACCTTTT
>CAZSKF010000130.1:0-5784 GCA_964607405.1 uncultured Proteiniphilum sp.
TCGCTGCGCTCAAACAACTTTTTGTTTTACGCTTCACGCCATGCGTTTTCTTAACGTGAAATTTTGTGAGGCCGATCGGGACCTACCATTCACGTACCACAGGTTCTTCGATTTGTTTTTCGTTATTCAAAAAATTAATCACTACGTGTTCGCCAGGGGCGAAATCAATTAAACAATTAATCATTAAACACTATTGGCATTAATCATTGGCCTTCTTTTGTCTTGATACAAAAGAAACAAAAAATCAAGGCTGAAATTAATATTGCTAAAAACACATGTCGCTACGCTAAACAAAAAACAACTCGCTGCGCTCAAACAACTTTTTGTTTTACGCTGCGCAACATGCGTTTTCTTAACGCAATATTAATTAAGGCCGAATGGGACCTACCATTCACGTACCTGCCATATTCTTCGATTATTCGTAATTAAATTAATCATTAAACACTATTGGCATTAATCACTAACCTTCTTTTGTCTTGATACAAAAGAAACAAAAGATCAAGGCTGGCACAAATTTCACTAAAAATATTATGCCTTCACTAAAGCAAAATAAACTCGCTACGCTCAAACAGAATTTTGCTTCTTAACGTGAAGACATAATATTTTCTTAACGTGAAATTTTGTGAGGCCGAGCTGGACCTACCATGCACGTACCACAGGTTCTTCGATTTGTTTTTTTGAAACAAAAAAGGGTTTGCCCCTACAGGGGACACACGGTAATGCACCGGTGTGATGCATCATGCGCATCATGTACGAATCAATTCTCCTCAAACAACTTCTCGACCCACTCTACGAATAAATCGGCCTCCTTTGCGTTTGCATCTAATATCTTTGCAGTTATGGCCAATCCCATTGGGAAACCAGGCTCGTCTTGCCATGCTAGAAAAGTATGTATCTTGGCTTTTGCTCTGTGAACTTGTTTGTAGCCTTCTATTTTTCTTTCCTCAAGCGACTGTAGTATTAGCTCTGACTCTTTCATCAAGACATTCTCTTCGCCGGCCAATAGAGAAACGAAATCTTCGAGCATTCCTTCTGTTTTATTATCAGGCATAATCCATACACCCAACCGTGGATGTGTGCTGTCATTTGCCTGTAATATTAATCCACTTGCATCTAAAGAATTGGGGATGTTATCGTATTTGCCGGTATTCTCTATTTTAGACTTTATTTTATGCCACGCAGCTGCGTTGTCGGTATCTGCATCTATAACAATGCCTACATTTTGATATTTTGTGGCCTGTTCATTTATTGCTAATGCTAGAAAGGATATTGCCCCGTCTCTTGATTTGCAGTTTATAGGTTTAAAGTTTTCTTTTATTTTTCGGCGACTGCATATGTTTGAAATAACAATGCAGTCATTTTTACCCTCGGTTAACAAAATGTTCTCTTTCATAGTTATCTAATTTCAATATTTTGATCTACCGCAAATTTTAATCTCTCCTTGTCATTAAAAGGCACGGCTGATATTTTGCCTTCAATATTTTCTAGTCTAATTAGCTTTCCTGCATTATTCGTATCTGCTTCCACAAAACTTTTTATGCAATCGTTGCTGTGGGTGGTTGCAAATACCTGTACGTTAAGACTCTTGGATAGGCTATATATTATTTCCCAAAGTTTGGTTTGCACAGAATAGTGTAATCCGCTGTCAAATTCATCAACTAACAGATAACCATCTTTCGCATTCAGTAGAGCCAGTATTATAGTGAGAATTCTATTTATTCCATCACCCATAGATGAGAGGCGAACACGTTCTGTACTGTATTTGTAAACTATAAATGCTGCCCTCTGCCTCTCCGGCCTATCTCTTAATAAACGTGTTTCCGGTTTATATTCATCCATCAAGAAGTTAATGGCATCAACACCTGGTTCAATAATATTGAGAGCCTTAATAATTTCTTTTTCTAATTCAGTTAAAGCAATTTTGTCAAATAGCAATGCATTTTCGTCTTTGGTCATTTGAGTTGTTTTCACATATTGTATCGGAGTTGTTTTTTGAGCCTTTAATACTTGTCTAAATCTTCGATTAAATGGATGTAAAATTTCTCTTGATTCGTTATTGATGTTTGTTTTAATTAAAAGACCATACTCGACACTTGTCTGATACCTTGGGAGATCTAAGTAGTCTATAAGTTGTCTTTTTATAGATTGGTTTATATCTTCCTCTTCTGTTTCAATATAGCCTACTATCTTTAAATTGAGATGCCTTTCGTTGTCATTTTTTCTTGAACTCATTGTGATACCCTCTGCCGTAAACAACTCGAAGTCTCGCTGAGAAATGAGTGATGTTAAACTTTCAATCTGTTTCTCCACTTGTAAGTAGTTTAGATTTGGGTTGTACAATTCTCCCCTGATTTCCAGTATCTCTTGTATTGATGCCATGCTCCCCTCAGAAGTGAGTAGCAATATTGCTTCCAGCAGCGTGCTTTTGCCAACATTGTTATTGCCCACAATCAAATTTACTCTTGACAATGAGTCAAGTTCTATTTGTTCAATGTTCTTATAATTCTTTATTTTGATAGTTTGCATATTGTTTATTTTTTGTGGTACCCTTGTTCCCCGTCCTAGTGCATTCTATATTATGATGCATTCGCAAATATACAATTATTAATTATTTAATTATAGGCTTTGTGCATATAAATTCTGATTATATTTTGTGTTGCATGTAGTAGCTATGTTTGTTGATGTTTTTTGTTCGCCTGCGGCAAACTGGTGTTTATGATTATCTTTTGTCTTGATACAAAAGAAACAAAAAATCAAGGCTGAAATTAATATTGCTAAAAACACATGTCGCTACGCTAAACAAAAAACAACTCGCTGCGCTCAAACAACTTTTTGTTTTACGCTTCACGCCATGCGTTTTCTTAACACAATATTAATTAAGGCCGATCGGGACCTACCATTCACGTACTACAGGTTCTTCGATTTGTTTTTTTTGAAACAAAAAAAAGGGCGGATATGCACCATAGGCGCACACGGCGCGGCTCCGCCCCTACAGAGGATACACGGTAATTAACCGGCACGACGTATTGTCAATTACGTGTTCGTCAGGGGCGAAAATGATTAATCATTGAAATTGGTGTGGTTATACCTTTTCCTTTATTTGTCTGCTCTTTATTATTAAATCTCCTTTTCTTTCTCCAAATTGCCTCAATCGTTTCTTTAGGCTTGCAACACTCGTGCTAATATAGTTTGGGCTTCTTACTTTTGAAGAAACGATACGTGCATCAACCTGAAAAGGATTAAGATCATGATCTGTAATTTTACTTTTTATTGTTGCATTGATTTGTTTAATTGCGTGCTCTATATCACTGCCCTTAAGCTCAACTAGTATTATGCGCTCGCTTTCTATCCCGTTATTATTTTTACTACATACACATAGGGCGTAATCGCACATCTTTTGTCCATGAGCTTCTTTTCCGGTGTCTGTTTTATAGCAACAAATAGTTTTGCTATCAGTATTTGTGGCAATATATTCGATTTTATTCTCCTCTAATTTTATCAATGAGCGCTTATCGCACCATATACTATCATCATGTAGCTTTCGGAAGGTTCTTTCATTACTGTTTTTCATCATCTTTCACTATCAGCTTGCAAGTCTAGCAGGGTGTCAAACTCGCTGTTAATAACAGACGATACATCGTCAATATCCTCCACTCTCAACATTGCCATATCTTCTTCAAGCAGGGGTTTAAGAGTGCCATGCTTGGCGTCCATCTTCCAGGCTGCAATATCAGATTTATCAAGCCATCTTTTGCTTGGAATAACGGCGTCTGTGCCTATTGCATCTGCTTTACCTACTTCGTGCGCCAATAGCATATTATTTATAGTAGTGAGCACATAAGGGCTATGTGTGGTGACAAAGACGGTGTGATCGCTACCTGAAAGTGATTCTATCAGATGATTTATTAAGTCGCGCTGAGCAGTTGGATAAAGATTTTGCTCGGGCTCTTCTATGAAAAAAGCGGTATAGTGTGGCTCAAACAGCTCATTAATATATCTCATTAAGCTATCGGTAAAGTCAGCCTCTACATTGTTTGCACTTCTGGCACTATGATATCTATTAATAGTATTCCACAAATGCATATCATTCTCATTCTTCATGCTGGCATCTTGATTCAAGTATCTTGAGACTCTTCCTATTAGTTTGGACATTCTCAATAAATTGTCCAAACTTTCCTCTTCTCGTCCGTCATCACTTTTTCTATCAGAGAAATACATTTTACTGTAAAAATCAACCAATGCCAGCATAGGAGTCAATGTTTGAAGACCACTTGATGCACTTTGAATACTGAAGGACTTGCCTTCTGACACCAATCTATCTGATTTTGATGCCGGATCGAAGTAATAGATAGCTATATCTAACAATTTGAGAGGATCGTTTTTAGTGAAAAACTTGCGCACACTCTCCCAATGTGCCAAATAACTACGTGTATTATTTCTCTCTAATGTTACTTCAAACCAATTAGGTATTACAGCTACTATATTTCTTTCGGCCGGGATATACAAAGTCTTAATGCGATTATATTTGCCCAAGTCTTTCCAATGCAGGGTGAACTCTCTTTTAGAGTATGTAAAGGACAGAACATCTGAATGAAACTCTATATATGACTCTTCGGTGAGGAAGCCCTCCATTTTGTGATAAACAATGAGGTTTTCTTCAAAATAGGCTATATCTTTAAATTTATCTGCCGACATATTAAGGCAAATCTCTTTCTCAATCCAAGTGGCATTGCACACCAGTTTTGCGAGTGTGCTCTTGCCTATACTTTGAGGTCCTATAAGGATGTTGACTTTCTTGAGGTCAAGAAAAGCCTCTTTGATTGGCCCTACATTTTTAACTTTTAGAGTTCTCATTGATTTTGTTGATATTTTGTTATTCTCTTACTATAGCTTCTCTATTAAATACTATATATGAGAAAGCTAATGTGAAAATGATTTGTGGCACGAAATTACAAATTATTATTGTCTTTTACAACCTAACTTTCCATCTTCCAATACGACTTGCATGACGTGTGGTTTGTGCCGGCACATTGGCATTAACCATTAATTTCTGTATAATTATCTTTTGTCTTGATACAAAAGAAACAAAAAATCAAGGCTGGCACAAATTTCACTAAAAATATTATGCCTTCACTAAAGCAAAATAAACTCGCTGCGCTCAAACAGAATTTTGCTTCTTAACGTGAAGCCATAATATTTTCATAACGTGAAATTTTGTGAGGCCGAGCTGGACCTACCATTCACGTACCACAGGTTCTTCGATTATTCATAATTTGTAATTGAATTAATCACTACGTGTTCGCCATGGGCGAAAACATTATTGGCACTTATCACTAATTCTATATGATTATCTTTTGTCTTGATACAAAAGAAACAAAAAATCAAGGCTGAAATTAATATTGCTAAAAACATATGACACTTCGCTAAACAAAAAACAACTCGCTGCGCTCAAACAACTTTTTGTTTTACGCTGCGTGTCATACGTTTTCTTAACGCAATATTAATTAAGGCCGAACTGGACCTACCATTCACGTACCCTGCACGTACAGCGTGTTCTTCGATTTGTTTTTTTGAAGCAAAAAAAGGGCGGACATACGCCAGTGTCGCACACAGCATAGGTCCGCCCCTACAGACGATACACGGTAATGAACCGGTACGGCGTATTATAAATTATCCATTATCAATCGTCAATTATCCATTACCAATTCAATACGTTTCTCTCAAATGCTTTACCGTAATTTCTGTTTTGTCTTTGGCTTTGAGGTCGTCGTGTGTGATTTCGAT
>CAZSKF010000131.1:0-1418 GCA_964607405.1 uncultured Proteiniphilum sp.
AACTCATCAGCTTCATGTGGGAACGATTTCAACAGCTGAGTATATCGAACCTCGCCCATTAAGAAATCTCTAAATTTAGACCAATCGGGCTCTTTACTATCCATAATAAATGGGTTCTTACCCTCTTGCTCTAGCATCGGATTATATCTCCACAAGCTCCAATAGCCGCTTTCAACCGCTTTCTTTTGCTCTGCCTGCGTCATAGACATTCCGGCTCTCAAGCCATGACTAATACATGGAGAATAAGCAATAATCAAAGAAGGACCATCATACTCTTCTGCCTCTTTAAGAGCTTTCAAGTATTGACCTTGATTTGCGCCCATAGCTACTTGTGCAACATAAACATAGCCATATGTAGCAGCAATCATTCCTAAGTCTTTCTTTCGAACACGTTTTCCTGCGGCAGCAAATTTTGCAACAGCAGCTGTGGGTGTTGCTTTAGATGATTGACCACCTGTGTTTGAATACACTTCCGTATCCATAACCAGTACATTGATATCTTGACCCATAGCCAAAACATGATCTAATCCGCCAAAACCTATATCATATGCCCATCCGTCACCACCAAATATCCAAATAGATTTTTTAGTCAAGTATTTCTCGAGAGACAATATCTCTTTAGCTAATTCAACATCCATACCCTGCAGTGTTTGCAACACCTGAGCTGAGATATCTTTTACCGCTTCTCCTTTATCTTTATTTAAAATCCATTGAGCAAAAAGATCTTTTTGCTCGGTAGTGAAATCATCAGACTTACGAGCTTGTAACATTAAATTCTCAATACGCTTGCGCATACTTTGATGAGCAATTAAAAAGCCAAAACCAAACTCAGCATTATCCTCAAATAGGGAGTTAGCCCAAGCAGGTCCTTTTCCTTCTTCATTTTTAGTATATGGAGTAGCAGGAGCAGAAGCACCATAGATTGATGAACAACCTGTGGCATTAGCAATCATCATGCGATCTCCATACAATTGCGTAATCAATTTTATGTAAGGAGTTTCACCACATCCGGCACAAGCTCCGGAAAACTCAAACAACGGTGTAGCAAACTGTGAATTCTTAACATTAAGTGAAGTATCAACGAGGTGCGCCTTGCTAGAAACATTCTTAACCATATAATCCCAGTTATCCTGATTATCATATTGAGTTTCAATTGGCACCATCTTAAGAGCATTTTCACCCTTACGCCCCGGACACACATCTACACAAACACCACAACCAAGACAGTCTAAAATGTCAACTTGAATTCTGTATGCAGTTCCTGCAAATTGTTTTCCTGTCGTTTTCAACAAATCAACGCCCTCACCTAAGCCTGCCTGCTCCTCTTCATCTAAAACAAATGGACGAATAGTAGCATGAGGACATACATAAGCACACTGATTACATTGGATACAATTTTCAGGAATCCATTCCGGAAC
>CAZSKF010000131.1:1518-5766 GCA_964607405.1 uncultured Proteiniphilum sp.
ATACATAAGCACACTGATTACATTGGATACAATTTTCAGGAATCCATTCCGGAACCAACGCAGCAACTCCACGTTTTTCATAAGCAGCAGTTCCATGCTCCCAGGTACCATCTTCACGACCAACAAATGCTGAGACAGGAAGACTGTAGCCACGTTGAGCATTTACAGGACGAACAATTTTTTGGATAAACTCAGGAGCATCATCTTTCACCTCATCAACCAATACAATATTAGCCCATTCAGCCGGAATCTCTACCTCCTCGATATCACCACCACGTTCAACAGCAGCATAATTCATTCTAACAATTTCCTCACCTTTTCGTCCATATGATTTAACGATAAAGGTCTTCATTTGCTCTACCGCCTGCTCATAAGGAATAACATTCGAGATTTTGAAGAATGCAGATTGCAAGATTGTATTCGTTCTATTTCCCAGACCTATTTCGCTTGCTATTTTAGTAGCATTAATGATATACATCTTTATATCATTTTTAGCCAGATACTGCTTAATATGATCAGGTAGATGTTTTGCCACCTCTTCCTTATTCCATACAGAGTTCAATAAAAATGTGCCACCTCTTTTAAGTCCAGCAGTAACATCATACAAGTTCAGATATGCAGGAACGTGACATGCCACAAAGTTAGGAGTATTCACTAAGTATGTAGAACGTATCTTGTTATCACCAAAGCGCAAGTGCGAGCAAGTGAAACCTCCCGATTTCTTAGAATCGTATGCAAAATAAGCCTGAACATACTTATCGGTATTATCTCCAATAATTTTAATAGAGTTCTTGTTGGCACCAACTGTACCATCTGATCCAAGACCGTAGAATTTAGCCTCGTAAGTAGTAGAATCCATAGAAACCTCATCAGTAATAGGAAGAGATTTGAAGGTTACATCATCTACTATACCAATTGTGAAATCATTTTTCGGTAGTTTTTGACTAAGGTTCTCATAAACAGATATAATCTGTCCAGGAGTAGTATCCTTTGATGATAAACCATAGATACCTCCAACTATAGTCGGAGCATCCTCCTTGCCATAGAAACAATCTTTCACATCCAAATACAGAGGTTGACCAGTAGCACCAGGCTCCTTAGTTCTATCCAGAACTGCAATACGCTTAGCTGTTTTAGGAATAACCGATAAAAATGCCTCAGCCTTAAATGGGCGATACAGATGCACCGCTACCATACCAACTTTTTCTCCATTTGCATTTTTATGATCAACAACCTCTCTAATTGTTTCCGTGGCAGAACCCATAGCTATAATCACTCTATCAGCTTCAGGATCTCCATGATAATCAAACAATCCATATTTGCGACCAGTTACAGCTGCTAGTTTTTCCAGATATTTTTCGACAATACCGGGAACAGCATCATAAAATGGATTTGCAGCCTCACGCGATTGGAAGTAGATGTCATCATTTTGTGCTGTACCTCTTGTCACAGGAGCATCAGGGCTTAGAGCTCTTTTTCTAAATTCGGCCAACGCCTCTTGATTGATTAATGGTGCCAGATCTTCATTCTCCAGCATCTCAATCTTTTGAATTTCGTGAGAAGTTCTAAAGCCATCAAAAAAATGCAAAAATGGAATTCTGCTCTCTATAGCAGCAAGATGAGCCACAGCAGCCAAGTCCATAACCTCCTGTACAGATCCGGTAGCAAACTGTGCAAATCCGGTAGAGCGAGCTGCCATCACATCCTGATGATCTCCAAAAATAGATAAAGCCTGAGCAGCCAAAGCGCGAGCTGACACGTGAAAAACACCGGGAAGTAATTCTCCGGCAATCTTGTACATGTTAGGCAACATAAGCATCAGCCCTTGAGATGCTGTGTAGGTGGTAGTTAAGGCACCCGCTTGTAGCGAACCATGAACAGCTCCGGCAGCACCTGCTTCTGATTGCATTTCTTGCACGAGAACTGTTTGTCCAAAAATGTTCTTTCTTCCTGCGGCCGACCATTCATCAATGTACTCTGCCATTGTAGATGAAGGCGTAATAGGGTAAATTGCTGCAACCTCGCTGAACATATAAGCGATATGAGCTGCGGCTTGGTTACCATCGCAGGTTAAGTATCGTTTCTTTTTTGTCATACAATATGTTTATTTTATTGATTAGATTATTCGATACGTATAGTAGGAATATATAAACTTTTAGTGTTTATTCTCGATTGCGAAATTACGACAAAAAACAATGCTCAACAAAAATATAATATACTTTGTTCACTTATGATTTCAAATTGATAGCAAAACCCAAGCTATTCCTTTCTCTTTTTAATAATATCACACACACCAATACACACTATAAACTCCTAACTATTAAGCAGTAACAACAACACTAAATATATATTCACTTTTCAGTATTTAGCCTAAAACAGACAATCTATAATAATTACAAAATGTCTAATTTGACACAAATCATACTAAGACCTACGCATTTCAATGCTACTTTAAGTGACAAAAAAAAAGCAGGAGCAACGTTTAAAACACGCTGCTCCCGCTAAATAGGTCTAATAGATAAATCTTACAAATCTCTCAGGGTTGAACCTGGCTTGAATTTTGCAGATTTACGTGCCGGAATCTCAATTGGCTTCTTAGTTTGAGGATTAACACCCATTCTTGCACTTCTTTCAGAAAGTGAGAATGTACCAAATCCAACAAGAACAACCTTTCCGTCATTCTTAATTTCTTCAGAGATAACCTCTAGTGTTGCATCTAATGCTTTTTTAGAATCAACCTTACTAAGGCCTGATTTTTCAGCAATTGCATTAATAAGTTCAGATTTATTCATAGGGAACAATTTAAAAAAGTTAATATATTAATTTAGTCAAGGTCATAAACCATATAGGCGCCAAATATAAAGCATTTGTAACATATAATCAAGAAAATATCACAAAAAGAATGTGATTTTATTTAAAAAAGGGGAAATGGATGTTATTTCTCCTATACAATGAGAAATTATAAGTACTTTTGCTCTAAATTTATTATATAAAGAAATGAATAATTCAAGATCAGCATTAGGTGGTACATTGCCCCCGGTGACACTCAATCTTATCATTATAAACGTTATAGTATGGTTGGCTCAGATAGTCTTTCTTAGACAAGGCATTGACTTATCTAAGATTTTAGGACTCCATTATGTCGAGTCTCAAGGATTTATGTTACATCAAATTGTAACATACATGTTCCTCCACGATACAAGTTCATTTATGCACGTATTCTCAAATATGTTTGCTGTATTTATGTTTGGTCGAACAATCGAATATGTATGGGGATCAAAAAAGTTTCTCACATACTACATGGTCACGGGTATAGGTGCAGGACTAGTACAACTATTGGTAGCCTTTATAAGAATACAGTCACTAAAGAAAGGGATGAGCTCTGAAGCCATAGAAGAAGTTTTCACTCAAGGCTATCATGCACTACAGCAAAACATGAACTATGTAAACAGTATGCAAGGAGCACTTAATATAACCCTCAACACCGTTACAGTAGGAGCATCAGGAGCTGTATTTGGTATTTTATTAGCGTTTGGCATGATGTTTCCCAACGCTGAATTATTCATTATACCTATACCATTCCCGATAAAAGCCAAATACTTCGTTGTTGGGTATGGATTTTTTGAATTAGTATTTGGAGTCAAAAACTTTGCGTGGGACAATGTTGCTCACTTTGCACACTTAGGAGGTATGTTATTCGGAATTTTCATGATTCTATATTGGAAAAAGAAAGGTAAAGGATATGGCAGATTTTATTAATCAATTAAAACACAGATATAAGTACGGTAGCGTACTTATGAGATTTATATATATCAATCTAGCATTTTTTGTAGTCATAAAGGTAGTGAGCCTTTTCACTATGCTTTTCAATATATATAATTTTGATCTCATAACCATGCTTGGAGTACCTTCAGGGATTCATCAGCTAGCTAGAAGAGCATGGACACCATTCACTTACATGTTTGCACATGAACAAATACTACACATACTTTTCAATATGTTGTGGCTATATTGGTTCGGACGAATTTTCCTTCAATACTTTACCGGACGTGTATTTGGGAGCCTGTATGTATTAGGAGGTTTAAGTGGTGCTTTTCTATATATTTTGTCATTCAATTACATTCCCTACTTTGCGGCAATGGACCGCAGCTGGATGATTGGTGCATCTGCATCTGTAATGGCAATCGTGATGGGTGCAGCATTTTACAGGCCGGAGGTAAAGCTCAACTTATTATTAATAGGTCAAAT
>CAZSKF010000132.1:0-5761 GCA_964607405.1 uncultured Proteiniphilum sp.
GGCATACAATGCAACCAACTCTTCGTCGGTCATTGACAAAAATTTATCCATTACTGTCTATATTAAAACTGTTTATTTAATTGAGTAATGTCATTCCAATAGGCAAATTGTTTTTTAGTTTGGTTTTGTTTTATACGTTTTGATTACACAAAGAAAGATTAATTTATGTAATAAACAAAAATAATTGAGTTAAAAGAATGGCTTTGAGTAAAAAACCCACAGTTTTCCCAAACTTTTAATATCAACTCACTATAATTGACTAGATATCTATAGGCCCAATAATAAAAATGGGGACAACTCTGATACGAGTTGCCCCCATTTAGAACTATTAAAAAGATATTTATTTCAGTTGCCTCAACAGCAAACAAGTCTATTCACTCAAGTCGGGTTTGTAATATCCCAAATCTTCCACACCCGATTGAGATATAAAGTTGTGATGTTTTAATACCTCCACCTGGCCGTAATTGATATAAACTTCAGCACTTCTGCGGAATAGCTCTGGCGCCTGATTAGCATCCTGCAAAAGCAAGTGCCCCATTACTATGTGACCTGCACTTTCAACCATACGACGTGCATTAAAGTCGAAATAATCTTCGTCCTTGGTTTCAGTTACTTTTTTCACCAGCTCTTCATACATCTTAGTCATATCCGCCAAAGTCCTTTTCATTATCTCAAGCTCAGGCGAAACAGTCATTGCTTCATATTCCTTTATGCGTTGCAAGTAAGTTCCGGTGCTCACGTGGCGAACCGCAGCCACTACCTGTAGCTGAGTTGTTCCCTCATATATATTGGTAATACGAGCATCACGATATAAGCGTTCGCACTTATAATCCTTCATATATCCCGAACCACCATGTACCTGCACAGAATCATAAGCATTTTGATTTGCATACTCGCTGGTCATTCCTTTACCTAGTGGAGTAAAAGCATCAGCAAGGCGTTGATAATATTTCATCTCTTTTCGCTCTTCAGTTGTCAGCTTTCTCTCTTTTGATATATCATCAAGTGTTTTATACATATCCACAAAGCGACATGTTTCATAAAGCAATGTTCTGGAAGCATCCGTTTTGGCACGCATATTTGCAATCATCTCATACACGGGAGGCATTTCGATAATTGATTTTCCAAACTGACGACGCTCTAATGCATATTCATATGCCTCACGACAGGCAGCCTCTGAGATACCTACCGACTGAGCCATAATACCCAATCGAGCACCATTCATTAGCGACATCACATATTTTATCAATCCCATACGAGTGGATCCCACAAGTTCTGCTTTTGCATTTTTGTAAACCAGTTCGCAGGTAGGTGCACCCTTTATCCCCATTTTATTCTCGATGCGGCGCACATTTACGCCTCCTTCGTTTTTATCGTATATAAACATCGATAGCCCACGAGCATCCTTGGTTCCCTCTTCAGAACGTGCAAGCACTAAATGAATATCTGCATCACCATTGGTGATAAATCTCTTCACACCATTCAGATACCATTGATCTTCCTTTTCATTGTAAGAAGCTTTCAGCATCACTGCCTGCAAGTCGCTACCAGCATCAGGCTCTGTCAAGTCCATAGACATTGTGGCGCCTTTGGAGACAAGTGGAAGATACTTATTCTTCTGCTCTTCAGATCCAAATTCGTATATAGTTTCGCCGCAATCTTGCAACATCCATATGTTTTGAAAGCTTGCATCAGCACGGCTCACAATATCTGCCGAAATCATATAAGGTACCATAGGGAAGTTAAGCCCGCCATATCTTCGCGGAAATGCCATTCCCATTAATTCTGCTTTATTTAATGCATCAAGATTTTCTTGTGTTTCAGGAGCAAATTCAACACGATGTCCTACTTGCTTAGGGCCATTCAGATCAACAGCTTCAGCATTAGGCTCTATAATATCTCCACAAATTTCGCCAACTACTTCCAATATTTTATCATAGCTATCCATTGCATCTTCAAAATCCATTGGAGCATAATCAAACTTATCTTTGTCAGCGTAGTTTCTTTCTTTCAATTCCACAATTCGCTTCATCAAAGGATGATTTAGATAATGTCTGAATTGTGGTGTATCAGTATAAAAGTTTGCCATTTGTTTTGTTTTTTACTTTTTGTTTAATCAGTTGCAACTATCCTATTTGCTGTTTTTCTTATAGTACTTAATCATTTTAGGAATTACTGTTTCCACATCCCCATTGATTACATAATCAGCTATAGAATTGATTGGTGCATTTGGATCGTTATTAATAGAAATGATTAGCGAGCTTTCTTGCATACCGGCGATGTGTTGTATCTGTCCCGATATTCCACAAGCAATATATAGCTTGGGACGAACTGTGATACCGGTTTGACCAATCTGACGATCAGCTTCAGCAAAGCCTGCGTCAACTGCCGCACGTGATGCGCCAACTTCTGCACCCAACACATCCGCAAGTTTATAAAGAAGCTCAAAGTTCTCTTTAGAACCCACTCCATATCCTCCTGCCACAATAATAGGAGCATCTTTGATATTTACTTTCGAAACCTCTACATGGCGATCTATTACCGATACCACAAAATCAGTTTCCGAAACATATTCGTTGACATCATAAACTACAACTTCACCTTTATGGCTAACATCATATATTTCTTTCTTCATTACTCCCTCTCGAACTGTAGCCATTTGTGGACGACAATCCGGATTGATAATATCTGCAACTATACTGCCTCCAAATGCAGGGCGAATTTGATAAAGCAGGTTTTTATACACCTTGCCGGCGCGTCTGTCTTCATGGTCCCCAATTTCAAGTGATGTGCAATCTGCAGTTAATCCACTACCTAATGCAGATGATACACGTGGTCCCAAATCGCGACCTATCATCGTAGCACCCATAAGGCATATTTGTGGTTTTTCATCCTCAAACAACTTAGCCATCAATGATGTGTGTGGCAAAGTAGTATATGGATATAAACGCTCATCATCAAAAATATGCAATACATCCACACCATATGGCATCACCTGTTGGGCAACTTTATCAGTATTTATTCCGGCTGCAATTGCTTCTAAATTACATCCCAGCTGATTGGCCAGCGAGCGTCCTTTGGTAAGTAGTTCAAGACACACCTCAGCCACAACTCCATCTTCTATTTCAAGATATACAAATAAATTATTCATGTTTGTTCAATTTTTCATTTAATCACCACGCAACAATCTATCCAATTGTGTGATTTGCAATTAACTCTTTGATTAATTCTTCGATATCGGAATCATCATCCGAAACAATCTTACTCTCTTTAACTTGGAAAACGATATTCTGAATCTTCTTAACTTTGGTAGGTGAGCCAGACAATCCACATTGTTCTTTATCAGCATTCACATCTTCCACGCTCCACTCGGTTAGGTTAAGGAAAGGCCTAGAGCTATACAAGTCTATATAGTCGCTGGAGTCTGCTTGTCTTTCTGTCACAGTTTTTGCATGCTTATACTTTTGTAGAGCCTTTGCGTTGCGCGGACGACATGGTTTTGAAGTACCATTAACGGTTATAAGAACCGGAAAACCAGTTTCAACCACTTCCACTCCATTATCCAAACGACGCTTTACACGAATTTTATTCTCGTCTATTGCTTCTATCGCTTCTGAATAGGTAATTTGCGGAATACCCAGTTTTTCAGCAACCTGTGGTCCCACTTGTGCAGTGTCTCCATCAATAGCCTGACGTCCTGCAAAAATCAAATCAAAGTTTTCAATTTTTTTTGCTGCCATTGCCAAAGCGTATGATGTAGCCAATGTGTCAGCACCTGCAAAAGCGCGGTCGGTAAGCAAAACACCGTCATCTGCGCCACGATATAATCCTTCGCGCAAAATTTCGGCCGCACGACCGGGGCCCATAGTTAATAATGTAATTTTTGATTCTGGATATTGATCCTTTATGCTAAGCGCTTGCTCCAGTGCATTCAAGTCTTCTGGATTAAAAATTGCAGGCAGAGCACCTCTGTTAACTGTTCCGTCGGCCTTCATTGCATCTTTTCCCACATTACGAGTATCGGGAACTTGCTTGGCCAACACAATAATATTAAATGCCATTTCTGATATATTTATTAATTCAATGAAGTGACAAATGTACAATTTAATTTACTATTTGTCTATGGGTTATAGAGAAAAACTTTTTTGTAAAATTTTAGAGCAAGGCAGTAATAAGATTTAATTTAAATACCTAAGTTTGTGCCATAATTTCTAAAAACATCATTATTACTTATGATAACTGCATCAATTCTACTTATTGTTGGCTTTGTGATTTTAATAAAAGGAGCTGACTGGTTAGTTCAAGGCGGAACAAGTTTAGCCCGAAAATATCACATCTCAGAACTTGCAATTGGCCTCACGATTGTAGCATTTGGCACATCAATGCCCGAGTTGGTCGTCAATGTTTTTGCGGCATACCAATCTCACTCCGAGATTGTATTTGGAAATATTATTGGAAGCAACATATTTAACTTATTTGCAATTCTTGGTATTGCAGGAATTATCAGCCCACTGGTTGTTCAATCAAGCACCGTATGGAAAGAAATACCTTTCTCTCTGTTTGCAGCTGTTTTATTATTCTTTCTTGCCAACAGTTTTTTTTCAGATAGTGCATCACTAAGCGCAGTTGATGGTGTTATCTTGCTCATATTCTTCGCACTATTTTTATATTATGTTTTCCGCCAGATGAAAAAAGACACACAACCTGCTGCTACACATCACAAAACATATAAAAACCTTACGATATGGCTATATATAATTGTGGGATTAGTTTTTCTGGTAGCCGGAGGAAGATTGGTAGTTGTTAATGCCGTAAAAATTGCAAGCGAATTGGGCATTAGCGAAACCATTATTGGTCTCACTATTGTGGCAATTGGCACATCGCTACCTGAGCTGGCAACATCGGTAGTAGCCGCTTTGCGCAAGAGTAATGACATTGCAGTTGGTAATATTATTGGTTCCAACATCTTCAATATCTTATTCATTCTAGGTGTAAGTTCTGTCATCAAACCTATCGATTACAACCTTAAGTTCAACACAGATTTGTATCTGCTGGGAATTGGCACACTATTATTATTTATAGCCATGTTCTCCGGAAAGAAAAAGAAGATAGACAGATGGGAAGCTGTTATCCTTCTGGCCATTTATATTGGATATACAATATATCTTATTGCAGCACAATAGAGCCCGAGTACTATTATTTACAAAAAACTAAACATAAAAAAATCCCTTGAGTAAATTTAAAGCCTCTCAAGGGATTAATTATTTATAGAGTTTGCAGTGATGCTTAGTTCTTAAAGAATATATGTTCATCTACAGCATCAATCACTATTGGTCTAGAATTATCAACCTTCGACGCTAGAATATCCTTAGACAATTGGTTAAGCACCATTCTCTGGATAACTCTCTTGACAGGTCGTGCTCCAAATTCAGGATCGTATCCTGCTGCCGATAACGACTCCACTGCCGCTTCGGTATATTCTAATGCAAGACCATTCTCAGCAAGCATTTTCTTAACAATATCAAGTTGTATGCGTACAATCTGAGTAATCTCATCTCTTTTAAGAGGAGCAAACATAATGATATCGTCAATTCTATTCAGAAACTCAGGACGAATATTTTGTTTCAACATATTAAGAACAGCATTCTTAGTATCTTCCACTACTTCGTCATGATTTTGAGCAGTTATCTTTTCAAAGTTTTCACGAATAAGTGCCGACCCCATATTAGAAGTCATTATTATAATCGTATTTTTGAAATTA
>CAZSKF010000133.1:0-1845 GCA_964607405.1 uncultured Proteiniphilum sp.
CTAGGTGTGGCATGTTTTATAAATAATAATGCGTCGATAGACCTGAGCTTGCAATATAGCGACGTAAATACAAGCTATTCGGGCGACTCATCTATGAAAATTAAACAAAAGGGATTTGCTGCTTCTGTAGGCTTTTCTCTATTTCTTTAACCCACAATCATAAACACACTGAGCAATGAAAACAAAAGCAATAATTATTACACTGATATTCACTTTTTTTCTTTCGGGAATAGCAGCACAAACCGAAAAAGGACGCTTTTTGATAGGTGCCAATTCTTCGCTCACTTTTGCTAGCGTAAAGGGTGAGGCCACGGGAATAATCAATGAGAAAGTAAAAACTGTGAAGGTGATGCCATCGGCAAGTTATTTTGTATTTGATAATTTATCTGCAGGTCTTGCCATGGAGTATGATTATCAATCAATAAACAACGGTGCAAGCGTAAGCGTGCTAACTGATTTTAGATACTATCTTACTAGTAGCGTAGTGCGACCATATATTAAAGCAAACATTGGCTATATTAATACTAACAAAGAAATACTAGGCCACCAGTATGAGTATGATGCATCACTTCATGGCATGAGAGTGGGCGGAGGATTGGGTTTGGCCTTCTTCTTGTCTAACTCTATTTCGCTGGATTTAACCGGATATTATTACCTAAATAAGCTGAATGATCTGGGCGACGGATATTTTGATAAGGCTAACAACACATCATATAAAGTGAAAACCACAACACAAGCTCTCAACGTGTATGTGGGTCTGTCCTGGTATATATAATACTTACAAGATATTTTATATAGCCTCTCCGTCAAATCATATTAATTGATTAAGATGGAGAGGCTTTTTTGCAACCATATAATAACATATTGAAACCCAAAGATAGGTTTTTAACACAAAACCAGGGTAAGTATCTTACTTTTTTCTTTGACGCGCTGAAGTTTCTGACTATATTTGCGATGTAAATCAATAAAACCACAAAAGAAAAAACGTTAAATTATGGACCTACACAAGTACCCTGCGGAACCTTTCCGTATCAAAGCCGTAGAAACGGTAAAGATGAACACACGCCAAGAGCGTGAACACATTATAAAAGAGGCCGGATACAACACCTTTTTAATTAATTCAGAAGACGTATATATTGATCTGCTAACCGACAGTGGCACCAATGCCATGAGTGATAAGCAATGGGCAGGCATGATGATGGGTGATGAGGCATATGCCGGAAGTAAAAACTTTAAGCACCTTGAGGAGACTGTTCGGGATATTTTTGGATTTAAACACATAGTGCCTACGCATCAGGGACGGGGCGCGGAAAACTTGCTTTCACAAATTGCCATAAAACCGGGGCAATATGTGCCGGGCAATATGTATTTTACTACCACCAGATATCATCAGGAAAGAAATGGTGGAATATTTGTTGATATAATACGTGACGAAGCACACGATGCCGCTTTGGATATTCCCTTTAAGGGAAATATTGATGTATCGAAACTGGAAGAATTAATAAATAAGCATGGCGCCGAGAATATTGCTTATGTGTGTCTTGCCGTTACAGTAAATCTTGCCGGCGGACAACCGGTGTCGATGGCTAATATGCGTGCAGTAAGAGAACTCACAAAGAAGCACAACATTAAGGTGTTTTATGATGCCACAAGATGCGTGGAAAATGCATATTATATAAAAGAGCAGGAAGATGGATTTGCTGATGTATCTATAAAAGACATTGTAAGAGAAATGTTTAGCTATGCCGACGGCTGCACGATGAGTGGCAAAAAAGATTGCCTTGTGAACATTGGCGGCTTTTTGTGTATGAACGACGAACATATGTTTGAAGAGGCCAAAGAGCT
>CAZSKF010000133.1:1945-5724 GCA_964607405.1 uncultured Proteiniphilum sp.
AATATATAACAAAAGGGTGCATCATACATATATAAATATAGTGTGATGCACCCTTTCTCTTTAGTATTACTCTGGTTATAGTTTATCTAATGCCTGCTTTAAGTCGTCAATAATATCTTCATAATTTTCTAACCCTACAGATATTCTAATTAGTCCCTCTTTTATATCTGCGGCAGCAAGCTCTTCAGCTGTGTATGTAGAGTGCGTCATACTGGCAGGGTGCTGAATAAGAGTTTCGGCATCACCCAGGCTTACTGATATGGGAATGAGCTGAAGTGCATTAAGTAGTTTACGCCCCTCCTCTACTCCACCTTTTATTTCAAAAGATATCATTGCGCCGGGCATAGCCATTTGCTTTTGCGCCAGTTCATATTGCGGAAAGCTCTTGAGACCGGGATACAAAACTGTTTCAACTGAAGGGTGCGACTCTAAAAACTCAGCCACCTTTTGTGCATTTGCGCAGTGGCGTTCCATTCTTATCTCCAATGTTTTAAGTCCGCGGGCAATTAAAAACGCATCGAATGGACTGAGACATGCACCCGTAAGATCCTTTATACCCAGCAGGCGAACTTCATCTATATACTCTTTGCTACCTGCCACAAAGCCGGCAATAACATCGCCGTGGCCGTTAATATATTTTGTAGCTGAGTGTACCACCACATCTGCACCCAACTCTAGAGGGCGTGTGATTAGTGGCGAACTGAAAGTATTGTCAACCATCACCTTACAACCGGGATTACTATGCGCTATTTTTGATATTTCTTGAATATCTGATATATATAAGTTGGGATTTGCAGGGGTTTCAAAATATACAAGACGGGTGTTTTCTCGCATTGCATTTCTCACTTCATCCAAATTGCGTGTATCCACAAAAGATACTTCCACGCCATATCTACTTATGCCTTGAGTAAGGAATGCAAATGTGCAGCCATATAGTGTTTTTGAGGCAATAATATGATCGCCTTGTTTGACGCATACCCATATTGCCGATGTGATAGCACCCATTCCCGATGAGGCAGATACAGCAGCTTCGGCACCCTCAAGCAGTGCCACTTTTTCTTCAACAGAGGTGTTGGTGGGATTTCCCAAGCGGGTATAAATATATCCCTCTTGTTCCATCGCAAAGCGCTGTCCGCCCTGTTCGGCAGTTTCAAACACGAAGGCTGACGTTTGATAAATTGGTGAGGCAAGTGCACCAAATTGGTTGGGCTGGTGACCGCCATGAATGGCTTTGGTGGCAAAGCCTGATTTTTGTAAAGAGGTTTTTTTCATTGATTTGTTCTTTTAGGTTATTAATCAATTTTATAGTTCTCAAATTTACAATAAGTTTTTGTGATTGTGACAATCAAGGGGCATACTTTTCTACAATTTTTATCGGTTAATTGAACAATCTTCTGTACTTTTGCTTTATATCGAATTATAAAATCGCAAACTCTTATTAAACAACTTATAAATATATAAAAACAACTTTTTGGTAATGAAAAGAGATACTCAGATATTTGACATCATTGAACAAGAGAAGCAACGTCAACTAAAAGGTGTTGAGCTGATTGCATCAGAAAACTTTGTTAGCAACCAGGTGATGGAGGCTATGGGCTCGGTATTGACTAATAAGTATGCCGAAGGATATCCCGGCAGAAGATACTATGGGGGCTGCGAGATAGTGGACTTGAGTGAGCAACTAGCCATTGATCGTATCAAAAAACTATATAATGCTGAGTGGGCAAACGTTCAGCCGCACTCGGGTGCTCAGGCTAACGCTGCTGTATTCTTGGCTTGCTTGAAGGCTGGAGACAAGTTTCTGGGTCTCAACTTATCACACGGCGGACACCTTACACACGGATCGCCTGTAAACTTTTCGGGTATCATGTTTGATGCTCATGAATATAATGTGCGTGAGGATGACCAGCGCATCAACTACGAACAACTGGAAGAAGTAGCTCGCAAAGAGCGTCCAAAGATGATTATTGCAGGTGCTTCTGCATATCCTCGTGAGTGGGACTATGCTCGTATCAGAAAAGTGGCGGATGAAATTGGTGCTCTTTTCATGGTGGATATGGCACACCCTGCAGGTATGATTGCTGCTGATTTGTTGGAAAATCCACTTAAGCATGCTCATATTGTTACATCAACTACACACAAAACACTTCGTGGTCCACGTGGTGGTGTTATCTTGATGGGTAAGGATTTTGAAAATCCATGGGGCATCAAAACTCCTAAAGGTGAGGTGAGAATGATGTCGGCTATGCTTGACTCTGCTGTATTCCCCGGAATGCAAGGCGGACCGCTAGAGCACGTGATTGCTGCTAAGGCTGTGGCATTTGGCGAGGCATTAGATCCTCAATTTAAAGTATATCAAGAGCAGGTGAAAAAGAATGCTGCTGTTATGGCTAAAGCATTTATGGACAAAGGATATAACGTGGTTTCAGGCGGAACTGATAATCATATTATATTAGTTGACCTGAGAACTAAATTCCCTGAGCTGACTGGTAAAGTGGCTGAGAGAGTGCTTGGTGAGGCGGACATCACTACCAACAAAAACATGGTGCCGTTTGACAGCCGCAGTCCATTCCAAACTTCGGGATTAAGATTTGGTACTCCTGCAATTACCACACGTGGGGTGAAAGAACCGCTTGTGCTGGAAATTGTAGAATTTATTGATACTGTTCTTTCAAATACTGAAGACAGCGCAATAATTAAAAGCGTACGCGACAAGGTAAATTCAACAATGTCTGAGTTTCCACTATTTGGCTGGTAGTTTTTGTTATTACTACAAAACTGCTTATGCATAATATACACAGAGAGCACCGATATAAAATCTGTGTTCTCTGTTTTTTATAAACACACTACTAAAATCAATTTAAGAAACTGTTAGGGCAAATATAGCAAACAGGGCAATATATAAACAAACACAGATTAATGGATATACTTCAGACAGACATAAAGTTTATTCCGGGCGTGGGTCCCAAAAGGGCAGAGACACTCAATAAAGAGATTGATGTGTTTACGCTTGGCGATCTCCTTAGATGGTATCCGTACAGATATATCGATAAGACCAGAATTTATTATGTTCATGAGGTAAATAGTTCTTCGGCATACATACAGCTTAAGGGTAGGATAACGGCCTTTGAAACTTTTGGTGAAGGGCGCAAGCGTCGATTGGTGGGACACTTTACTGATGGCACGGGGTTCATTGACCTTGTGTGGTTTCAGGGTATCAGATATATAGAAACATCGTTAAGAGTGGGGCAAGAATACATTGTATTTGGCAAGCCTTCTATGTTTGGCAACAAATTTAATATTGCACACCCTGATGTAGAGCCATATAATAGTGAGGCAGACACACCTTCGGGCTTTATGGCTATGTATAACACTACGGAGAAGATGAAATATTCTTATCTAAACTCGAAGGCTATGCAAAAAATAATAACCAGTGCCTTTGAAATGATTAAAGAGCCACTTAAGGAGACTTTGCCTCAGGATGTTATTTCAGCTGCCAATTTAATGTCATACAATGATGCCATAGAGAATGTGCATTTTCCTAAATCACCAACACATTTAAGGGATGCCGAGTTTAGGCTAAAGTTTGAGGAGTTGTTTTATATTCAACTTGGCATTGTGAGATATGCTTCTGACAGAAAAGCAAAGCTTTATGGCTTTGTGTTTAATAAGATTGGGGATTATCTAAATACCTTTTATAAAAATCACTTACCATTTCCTCTTACTAATGCACAAAAGCGAGTAATAAAAGAGATAAGACAAGACACCGCAACGGGAAA
>CAZSKF010000134.1:0-5606 GCA_964607405.1 uncultured Proteiniphilum sp.
ATAACTATTATCTATCACATAGATATATCATAAATAACTTTGCTAATCTCTTTAAAAGCAATAACTTTGCACCATTACTTTTAATGAAAAATACTTTTTATGAATGAGAAAACTGTAGTAACGGGCGTGATTGGTGCAGACGTTCACGCTGTGGGTAACAAAATCCTTGCTTACGCTCTTGAGCAGGCTGGATTTAAAGTGATTAATCTGGGTGTAATGGTAACCCAGGAGGAGTATATTGAGGCAGCCTTAGAGACAAATGCCGATGCCATATTGGTTTCATCGCTTTATGGTCATGGTGAGATTGATTGCCATGGGCTAAGAGAGAAATGTGATGAAGCTGGATTGAAGGACATACCTTTGCTTGCAGGTGGAAATCTGGTGGTAGGAAAACAGGATTTCAACGATGTGGAGAAAAGGTTTATGGATATGGGATTTACTAAAGCTTATCCTCCCGGCACCGCTGTGGAAACATGTATTGAAGATTTAAATCAACTTTTAAAATAAGTAATTCAGTGCTAATTCTTACTGCTGATATTGGCAGCACATATACCAAACTAACAGCAATTGATGCCACCGAAAAGAAAATAATAACTACCTCATCTGCTTTTACTACTATTGATACTGATGTTATGGAGGGCTTTAGAAAGGCTCTGCATAAAATGGAGGATAAAATAGGCAAGTTTCAGTATGATGAACTTATCTGTTGCAGTAGTGCTGCAGGTGGTTTAAAGATGGTGTCATTGGGTCTTGTGCCTGAGCTAACGTCAAAGGCTGCTAAGCTTGCAGCTTCAAGTGCGGGGGCTAAGGTGGTGAAGACTTATGCCTTTGAGTTGTCGCAAACAGAGATGAACGAGATAGAGTCTATATCTCCCGATTTGGTGCTGCTTTGTGGTGGCACTGATGGTGGCAATAAAGATGTGATAATTGCTAATGCAAAGAAGCTGATAGCTATAGATGGGAGTTTTACAACCATTGTGGCGGGTAATAAAAGTGCATCAACAGACATTGAGCAGATTTTTAAATCCTCGGATAAGCCTTTTGTGATTACCGAAAATGTGATGCCCGAGTTTAATAAGCTAAATATAGAGCCTGCGAAAAAGAAAATCACTGAGCTATTTATTAGTCAGATTATTGAAGCAAAGGGCTTGAACGGAATTCAAAAGATGGCAAAGGAGGATATCATCCCAACTCCACTGGCTGTGCTTAATGGCTGTGAGCTTTTGAGCAGGGGCACAAAAGCAAATGATGGTATTGGAGATTTGCTGGCTGTTGATCTGGGTGGTGCCACCACGGATGTGTATTCTATTGCTGATGGTAGCCCAACTATTGAAAATGCAACAACAAAGGGGTTGCCCGAGCCGGTAAATAAACGTACCGTAGAGGGGGACCTGGGTATGAGGTATAGTGTTACATCGCTGGCCGAAGAGGTGGATGTTGAAATTATTGCTCGAGATAGTGAGGCTGATGTGGAGGAGGTTCAGGGTTGGATAAATATGGTATCTGCCAATCCATTTCTACTAGCCGAAGCCAATTCTATAGAGGAGAAGGTGGAGGTTGCCATTGCTAAAGGTGCTGTGAGGGTAGCGGTTGAAAGACACGTGGGCACTTACGAATCTGTTTTTACTCCCTTTGGTCAGATATTTGCGCTCACTGGCAAAGACTTGATTGGTATTCCTTATGTAATAGGTATCGGTGGTGCTATAGTGAATGCTAAAGAACCAAGCAAGATTTTGGAAGGGGCCATGCGTCTGCCTTCTGATATGATGTTTGCCAAACCAAATGATCCAAAATTTCTGATTGACAAGAAATATATCTTTGCTTCAATGGGATTGCTTAGCAAGAAGTATCCTGAGGTGGCTTTAGAGATATTAAAAAACGAGATATCAGAGATAGAAAACAATGAATAAACAACTATAAAAAAATTCCAAAATAAATATATCATGGATATTTCCAATAAAAAACTAACTAACGATGATTTCTTTGCTGAGCGCAAAGAGATTTTACAGCATTGGCCCACTGGAGCTGATGTTGATTTTGATGAGGCAGTTGCTTATCAAAAGTCGATTCCAAAAGAAAAGCGCTTTGGCGAACGACTTAGTGCGGGGCTTGATGAGAACAAAACACTTATTCAGCCACGTGCGGGAGTTGCTCTCTACGACGAGCATATTAAGCTACTACAATATTTGGAAAACGAGGGTGAGGCTGATTTGCTTCCTACAACCGTTGATAGTTATACCCGCCTCAACAGATATAAAGAGGCTGAGACGGGTATAGCTAAAAGCAGGGAAACGGGAAGATCTATGTTGAACGGCTTTCCTATCGTTAACTATGGTGTGGGTATTTGTCGTGAAGTAACTTCTTCGCTTAAAAAGCCTGTACAGGTTCGTCACGGCACTCCTGATGCTCGTTTGCTTACTGAGATTTCTATAGCAGGTGGGTTCACTTCATACGAGGGTGGTGGTATTTCTTATAATATCCCTTATTCAAAAAACCACTCATTGGAGAAGACTATAGCTCACTGGCAATATACTGACAGACTGATAGGAATGTATGAAGAGGCGGGTGTAACTATAAATCGTGAACCGTTTGGGCCGCTTACAGGAACGCTTATTCCTCCGTCGGTTTCAAACTCTGTGGCTGTTATTGAAAGTATTTTGGCTGCTACGCAGGGGGTTAAAGACCTGACTGTGGGATACGGACAGTGTGGAAACCTAATTCAAGACGTGGCTGCTATCAGGGCTTTGAATGCTGTGACTCGTGAATATCTGGATAAGTTTGGGTTTACTGATGTGAAGATAACTACCGTGTTCCATCAATGGATGGGTGGCTTCCCTCAGGATGAGGCTCAGGCTTTTGGTGTGATTTCGTGGGGCGCTGCGGCTGCGGTGCTTGCAAAGGCCACAAAGGTGATAGTGAAAACTCCTCACGAAGCAATGGGTGTACCCACAAAAGAGGCTAATGCAGCCGGGTTGCGTGCTACTAAGCAGTTGGTATCTATGCTTCAAGATCAGGACTTCAGAACTATACCTGCCGTAATTGCAGAAAGTGACATTATTGTAAAGGAAATGCATTGCATACTCAACAAGGTTGAGGAGCTTGGCAAGGGCGACTATGTGCTTGGTGCAATTGCTGCGTTTGAAGCCGGTGTTATCGATATTCCATTTGCTCCTAGCAGGTTTAATGCCGGCAAGGTGATGCCTGCACGTGATAATACGGGTGCAGTTCGCTTCCTTGATGCAGGTAATTTACCTTTTACCCAGGATTTACTTGATTTTCATCGTCAAAAACTAGAAGAGCGTGGCAGATATGAAAAACGACCTGTTAGCTTCCAAATGGTTATTGATGATATTTATGCGATAGGTAAAGGTTTTCTTGTGGGAAGGCCAAAATAACTTTTAAATATTAATCGAAAATGAAGATTACAAAACTTATATGCTCGCCCGGGCAAACAGGATTTTACTTTGACGATCAAAAAGCCATTAAGCAAGGTGCTCAAAGTGATGGTGCTTTTTATGTTGGCGAGCCTGCTACTCCCGGTTTCACATCTGTTCGTCAGGGAGGGGAGTCTATCTCTGTGATGCTGATGCTCGAAAATGGTGCTCTTGCTCATGGTGATTGTGCCGCAGTTCAGTATTCGGGAGCGGGTGGTCGCGACCCTCTTTTTTTAGCTAATGATTTTATTCCTGTGATAGAGAAGCATATTGCGCCTCTTTTTGTGGGTAAAAACATTAGCTCTTTCAGAGAAATGGCTGCTATTGTTGACAAGGCTATAAATCCTGATACGGGCAAAGTATTTCATACTGCTATAAGATATGGTGTGACGCAGGCATTGCTTGATGCTGTAGCAAAAAGTAAAGGTGTGCTTATGGCTGATGTGATTGCCGAAGAGTATGGTACTGAGGTTTCAAAAACAATGATTCCTTTGTTTTCTCAGTCGGGTGATGACAGATATCTAAATGCTGACAAGATGATAATGAAAGAGGCTCCTGTTTTGCCTCACGCTTTATTTAATCATGTTGAGTCTAAATGTGGACTGAGGGGTGAGAAAATAAAAGAATATATCGATTGGCTAAAGAACAGGATATTGACTCATCGTCAGAATGATTCTTATCATCCTGATATTCATATTGATGTGTATGGTACTCTTGGGATAATATTTGATAATGATTTTGAGTCAATTGCCAATTATATTGGTGAGCTTAGTGAGTTGGCCAAACCCTTTAGTCTGCGTGTGGAGGGACCTGTTGATATGGGAGAAAGAGGCGCACAGATAGTTGCCATGAAAGCTATCTGTGAGAAGATTGAAGAGAAAGGTATCGATGCAAAGATTGTTGCCGATGAGTGGTGCAATACTTTGGAGGATATTATTGATTTTTCTAAAGAGAGAGCCGGACATATTATACAAATCAAAACTCCTGACCTTGGCGGTATTAATAATAGTATAGAGGCTGTGCTTTACTGTAAAGAACACGGAGTGGGTGCATATTTGGGTGGTACTTGCAATGAGACTAACCGCTCGTCGGAAGTGTGTGCCCATGTTGCTATGGCCACTTCGCCAATGCAGTATTTGTCTAAGCCGGGCATGGGTGTTGATGAGGGCTATATGATTGGATATAATGAAATGAGTAGGATATTGGCAATAAAAAATATAAACTAATGAAACAACTTAGAGTACTTTCCCCAACGGCCATATTGGGATATGGTTTCCCAATGGATTCGTTTGAAGAGGGAATGAAGCGTAAACCGCACGTTATAGCGGTGGATGCCGGTTCTACCGACCCGGGACCATATTACTTAGGAGCCGGCAAGTCGTTTACTGACCGAAACTCAGTGAAACGAGATTTGGAAATTATGATACCTGCAGCTATTGAGGCCGGAATTCCGGTTATTGTGGGTACAGCGGGGGGTAGTGGCGGACGGCCTCACGTTGGCCTGACTCTGGATATAATTCGTGAGATTGCCAACGAGCGTAAGCTGTCTTTTAAATTGGCTGTTATTCAGTCTGAATTTGATAAGGATCTAGTAAAGGATAATATACGCAAAGGTAATGTAACTCCTATTCATCCTGCGGCCGAGCTTACAGAGGCTGATGTTGATGACTCTGTTCGCATTGTGGCACAAATGGGCGAGGAGCCTTTTATTGAGGCTCTTGAAAATGGTGCGCAAGTTATTTTGGCTGGTCGCTCTTATGATCCGTCGGTGTTTGCATCGCTGGCAGTGAAAGAGGGCTTCGACAAAGGGCTTGCCATTCATATGGGTAAGATATTGGAGTGTGCGGCTATTGCAGCATTGCCGGGTAGTGGAAGTGATAGTATGTTTGGTTACCTTAACGAGGATAACTTTGTGCTTGAGCCTCTTTCGAACAAGCGTAAGTGTACTACTCTTTCTATTGCTGCACATACATTGTACGAAAAGACGAATCCTTATATACTTCCCGGTCCGGGTGGTGCTATTAATCTTCATAATGCCAGGTTTGAGCAGGTGGATGATAATAAGGTGAGTGTGAGTGGTAGTCGTTTTGTGCCAACTGATGAGTATTTTGTGAAACTAGAGGGTGTTCGCAAGGTGGGATATCGCACAATATCTTGTGCCGGTGTTGCCGA
>CAZSKF010000135.1:0-5545 GCA_964607405.1 uncultured Proteiniphilum sp.
TTCAAGCTCGTCAATAATAAAGAAATCCCTATCGCGTATCAGTCTATGCGATTGCGAAAAAAATATTTTCCCTGATGTAGCACCCACACTCTCCCACACATCATCAATATCGGAAGAGGTGAACCCAAGTGGAAACAAAATCTCAAAAAGAAGAGATTTGGGCGAAGCCACAGACTTTAGTTTCTCGATATCAATCAAATTATTGCTCACCACCTCACGCATATCAGCTTCTATAGCAGCATCATACACCTTCTCCACCTCCCTCAGATTGTTGGCAGTGCGCATCATGGCATCATACACCGATGGGTTGAGCTTTTGCATAGCAGGCAATATATTAAGCCTAATATAATTGCGAGTATAAATATCCTGCAAATTGGTGCTATCTGTGCGATATGATATATAATTTGTGTTTAAGTAGTTCTCTATATCCTCACGGTTCACAGCAAGCAGCGGCCTCACCACCTTGCCGTTCTTAGGCTCGATGCCACTGAGGCCGCTGATGCCCGTGCCTCTGATGAGATTAATGAGAAGTGTCTCTATCGAATCATTTTGATGATGAGCCACAGCTATATAATCGGCTTTGTGATTCACTCTCAGCTCTTCAAACCAATTGTAGCGCAAATCACGCGCAGCCATCTCTATTGATATTTTATTATCCTCGGCATATTTGTATGTATCAAAGTCGATAGTTTCGAGACTTACGCCCCTGCCCTTGCACCACTCGCGCACAAACTCGGCATCCTGGTCCGACTCCTCACCCCTGAGATGAAAATTGCAATGAGCTGCCACACAGTCATATCCCAAGCGCAGCAACACCTCCATCAGAGCCACCGAATCGGCACCTCCGCTAAGCCCCACCACCAGTTTGTCATACTTGTCAAACAGCTCATTATCTAATATAAATTTGTTTACCTTCCTCTGCATTTCGCCTCCAATAATACATTTGATATACGTTGCCACAAAAATACAACATGTTTTGCAAAAAGCTTTCAAAATCATTTCTTTCTTCAAAATCAAGGATAATAGACAAGAAAAATGTATTTTTGCATAATAATTATCAGATTAAAAGAAACGTATGTTAGATAAAATCAATTCACTTTTTGCAGAGATAGAAAACTTAGGCGCTACAACAGGAGAAGAAATAGAAGCGCTACGCATCAAATATTTGAGTAAAAAAGGTGCAGTTTCTGCATTAATGGACGACTTCAGAAATGTTCCGTCAGATCAGAAACGCGAAGTAGGTATTAAGCTTAATCAGCTTAAACAGTTGGCTCAAGACAAGATTAAGTCGCTAAAAGAAGAGTTTGGAAATTCGGAACTACAAATCACCGGACTAGACCTTAGCCGCACAGCATATCCCACGCCACTAGGTGCACGCCACCCGCTTTCAATAGTGAAGGAAGAGATTAACGACATATTCAAGCGTCTTGGCTTCTCGATAGCCGAAGGACCGGAAATTGAAGACGACTGGCACGTGTTTTCGTCGCTCAACTTTGCTGACGATCATCCCGCTCGTGATATGCAAGACACATTCTTTATTCAGAGCGACCCACAGATAGTATTGCGCACGCACACTTCGTCAGTGCAAACAAGAGTGATGCAAAACTCAAAACCGCCAATACGTATCATATGCCCGGGACGTGTGTATAGAAACGAAGCAATATCATATCGTGCACACTGCTTTTTCCACCAGGTAGAGGCATTGTATATCGACAAAGATGTTTCATTTACTGACCTAAAGCAAGCACTTCTTTTCTTTGCAAAAGAGATGTTTGGCGAAGAAACAAAAATCAGACTACGCCCTTCATACTTCCCATTTACCGAGCCCAGTGCCGAGATGGATATATCATGTAATATATGTGGAGGCGAAGGTTGCCAGTTTTGCAAACACACGGGCTGGGTAGAAATACTTGGTTGCGGAATGGTTGACCCCAACGTGCTTGAAAACTGCGGCATAGACAGCAAAGTATATTCAGGATATGCTCTGGGAATGGGTATTGAAAGAATAACCAACCTAAAATATCAGGTAAAAGATTTACGTATGTTCTCTGAAAACGACATCAGCTTCCTGCAACAGTTTCAGAGCGCACACTAACACGAAAAAATATTATAAACATGAAGCTTAAAATTCAAACCCTATTAGTTACCCTACTCTTGAGTGCATCACTACTTAATGCACAGCAAACGGTAAGAACAAATGCAATCAAAGCAAACAACTATGGCGTAGTGTATTCGCTACCCCAAACATCAGTGGTGGTAACTTTTAAAATAAAAAAGACTGAATATAAAAGGGGTGAATTTTATCAATTTGCCCAGAGGTATTTAAATATAAACCCCATCACCGAAAACCGCACCGAGTATTCGATAGAGGATGTAATGGTTGACAATGTTGGTATCCCCAACCCCAATCAGTCATTTATGGTTACATTTAATGCCAAATCGGTAGCCCCATTTGTGGAACTCACCGAAGATGGGCTGATTGCAGCAATCAACACAGACGCCGACTTTGCCAAAAGACCACAATATGCGGTGCCAATGGCTGAAGCGCAACCACTCAATCCAAGACGCTTCCTATCGGAAGAAGTATTGATAGCCGGCTCCACAGCCAAACAAGCAGAATTGGTGTCACGACAAATATTTGACCTGCGACGCAGCAAAAACGACATCCTGATAGGCGAAGCAGACAATATGCCACCCGATGGCGAAGCCTACAAAATAGTGATGGAGCAAATAGACGCACAAGAGCGCGCACTGACAGAGATGTTTGTGGGAAGCACCCAAACCGAATATATGCTTAAAGAGATAACGATAGTTCCCGAAAATGCCGATCTTGACAGAAACGTAATAGGCCGATTCTCAAAAAAATTGGGACTGGTAGAAGCCGACAATCTGGCAGGCGAACCTATCTATTTTTCTCTAAAAAACAAAGCTCCACAGTCCACACCCTTCATGTCGGAAAAAGACAGAGCTGCATTTGAGAAAAAACTGGCAAGCGGAGTTGTCTATAACATCCCCGCCAAAGCCCAGCTAAACATCGAATACAACAACAAAACATACATCAATCAAGAAATAGATGTTGTTCAGTTTGGCTCACAGGATGTGCTAACCAAAAAAGTGCTTGAAAACAAAAAACAACCAATCAAAGTTGTTTTCTTTCCAAACATTGGAGCCATCAGGCAAATTATACAATAACATAAAAACCAACCAATATGAAAAAAAGTATTATTCTTTCAGTAATATTTCTTTCGTTGGCACTGATGATATCACTTTCATCGTGCGACCCCACATCATCGTCAAAAGGCAAAATAGCATATGACAGCATTGTGGTGAAAGAACATATACAGCTTTTGGAACTAAACGACACCACACTGCCTTATGCCGATGTGAATGTCAACTTCCTATTTCCAAAACAATTTAAAAACGCTGACGATCTGGCACGCCTGCAACAAATATTTATCGGCACATTCTTTAGCAATGTACACCTAGATAATTTGTCGCCACAGGATGCCCTCAACGAGTTTATCAACGAATATAAGGAAGAGTATCAATCACTCTCCAACACATACTACGAAGAGGTGAAAAGACTGCCCGAAGGCAACACACCAATGTGGTATTGGTACTACATGAATCTTGAAAATAAGGTGCTGCACCAAAACGACTCGCTACTAAGCTATGCAATAGAATATAGCGACTACACGGGCGGTGCGCACGGATCATACAGAGTGACCTACACCAACATTGATCTCAAAGAGCTTATCACCATCTCCGAAGAGGATATTTTTGTGCCAAACTACCAACAGCGCCTCGCTGAAATCATTGTGAACCGACTAATGATTCAAAACAATGTTAGCACACGCGATGATTTGATAGAAATAGGCTTCTTTAATGTTGACGAAATATTCCCCAACAACAACTTCTGGATTAGTGACGAAGGCCTGCATTATGCCTTCAATCAATACGAAATTGCCCCCTACGTGATGGGTGTGATTGAGGTAAATATCCCATTTGAAGATTTAAAAGATATTTTGAAAAAGGAAAATGGTATTGAAAAGCTGATCAACGTTCAGTTGTAATTTCAGATCAATTCAAAGTAATAAACATTATAAGGAAAACCCTTTGCTGTGCGTTTAAGCATTGCGAAGGGTTTGTTGTTTATATTTCTTTAAGTGCTCCCTCTCAATTCGCCTTAGATATTTTTCAGGCTGCTTAATATCAAAATAAAACATAGCAATCATCACATTAAGACTAAAGAGATAATCTCCCTGTATCGCCATATTTTCGCGCCACACTTTGCGCACATAATTTCTGGTGTAAAGCTCAAAAAGCATAGAAATATCCTTCATATCAAGATAAATAAACACCTTTTCTATAAGCTCTTCGTCAGATACATTTTCGGCAGAAACCCCAGTATATGACCAAAAGGCATTTATTTTATTGAGAGATTCAACCAACTGCTTTTTCAATCCCAACTTATATTTGTGCACACTATCTTCGCTTTGCATTTTTATTAATTCACACTCCGGAAGATTAAAAAAAGATTCAAGCTTTAACGCCAACGAAATAGACAATTCTCTTTTTCCGCCAATAACATAGCTGAGCAACTGCCTTGAAACCCCAATAGCGTCCGTGGGGTTTATTAACCATGGGCGGATGTGGGTATAATGATGTGACGGTTGCAAATATGCGTCCGTGGGGTTTATTGAACAAGGGCGGATGTGGGTATAATGATGCGACGGTTGTAAATATGGGTTCGTGGGGTTTATTGAACAAGGGCAAACACATGGGTTTGCCCCTACAGACCGATACACGGTAATGAAATGGTGCGACGTATCACGAATTAATCACTAAACACTATTGTCATTTATCATTAATTCCTGTAGGTTGATAATGATGTGCTGCGCTTCTTGGCGATACTGTTTGAATTCGTTGCTCCAGGCTTTGATTTCTTCTCTTCGTTTGTCACGCTCACCAATGTAGTGCATCATGAGGTCATACTCGGCAATCTGATATTCGATTTCGGGATAGAACCCAATATCAAGGATGGCCTGTTTGAAAGAGTGGGTTTTGAGCTCTTCAAGGAAGTGCTTCATATATATAATGTACTTTTTGTGACTTTTGATGGCGGTGTCGCAAAAGAGCTTGTGGACAATGGTGTCGTGTATCAGCTTTATATGCTCGGGGTGTGCATATCGGCGGTTGCGCATGTGCACACGGCAATGTATTTTGAGCGAACTGACAACATAGGTGCTATTACTGAAATGATGGTCGATATCCTTCGTTTCATAAGAGGATAATTTGTAGGGTGAAGTATAATTAAAGAAGCGTGGGTTTTGCACTATTTCTTTTAGGCGAGAAATAAGTTGTTCTATTTGAGGGGCCTCTTTCTTTATAATGTGGCTTTGTGATGCATCACAATAGGCATCGCAAAACTTGGTTGCAGTTTTGATAAATTCTTTTGTTGTTGCCCTAGTGAGAGCCCTGTTGGTAATCATAGATTATTTTGAATCGCAATTGTTTTTTGCAAAGATATATGATAAGCAGAGCA
>CAZSKF010000136.1:0-5505 GCA_964607405.1 uncultured Proteiniphilum sp.
AGGATGTGAAATGAGTATTCTTCGTTGCGGCGACAATCAGGAAGTTCCCAAGTCTTAAAGGAATTTCATATTTTCCACCCTTTTTCGCTCATTAGTGATTGAACGAATGTTAATATATGGGATTGAGGCGTATAATTTCACATCAAAATGGCGTATTTCTCACTTTTCTGGCCCATCACAACATTTCAATACAAATATATTTCTTCAAAACAGCCAAGATGAACTTGCAGAATGAATTTGGCAAAATGGTTTGTGTTTGATAATCAGCAATGAAACACTATTTAACTGTAGAAATGGCCTTTTGTTTAGAGGTTATTCACATTTTAAAGAAGGGGTGGTGTTAATCGTCTTAACGTGAAGTTTTGGGAAGCCTATTTGGGTTGGCAATGCACACACTATATTTGTTTTCCGATTCAAAGCTCGTAATTCAAAAAATAATCACTAGTTGGTTGTACATGGGAAATCATACTTTTTAAAATATGATGGTGATGTCGCAAAATTGTTTGTGAACAATGGTGTCTTGTATGAATTTTATACACTGTTTGCAGACCTTGAAACTATAGTGTGCGGATTTGATTTGCAATTTGCAGTCGTGCAAACAATAGTGCCCAAGTTTTATCTGTTGTTTGCAATCTTACTTATAACGTTTGGAGCGTCGTGGCGAGCGTTTGTTGCATGGAATTAACTAAAAAATGAGCGTATCGAACTCTTTTTTGTTAAGGAAACAATATTTCGCGGGTGTGCAACATTATTTGTTGGCCAACTTGTAGTGAGATTCGGGTGAAATCTGATGTTTGTTGAGCAACAGACAGCGATGCACGGATTTATTCTGCATTTTGTTGAGCAACATAACATCCAATTGTTAACTCCGGTTTAGCTTTGACACTTGTGAGAATTAGATTTAAATCAATTAATGTTAATTGCTGTTATGCAAACAACATAAAATAAGCCAGAAATCATGTTTGTTGAGCTTTAGATTTCGTTTCACTACCGTTTTACATAGTTTGTTGGCCAACAATACTTAGATCTAAACTTCCGGAATAGCTTTGACACTTTGTTTTTTCTCTGATTATCAACCATCAAACACTATTTAACTACAAATATAGCCTTTTGTTTTAATATTATTCACATTTGCTGAAAAAGATGATGTTAATTCGTTTTAACGTGGTGTTTTTTGGGGGGGGTGATATATGGCCGTGGGGTTGTGTGGGGGTGTTTATTTATATGTGTTGTTTGGGGGTAAATATGGGCGGATATACGTATCATGATGTGGTGTTTGCACCAGTGCGTATGTGGGATGAATTGGGGTCCGTGGGGTTGGATAAACAAGGGCGGAATCAATTAACCAACCAAGCCTTCCTCTGCTCAAGAAGCAGAAATGACTGATAGTGATGCCCACTTTGCATGTAAATTATTACTTTTGTGATATTGCATGATTATTTAGTATTAATCGAAAAATATTGAGGTATGAATTTTAGATATATAGCCGTTGTTCCTGCGTTGTTTTCTGCTGTGTCGCTGCTTGGTCAGGAAACTGAGAGGCCTAATGTGCTTTTTATAATGGCTGATGATCTTCGCCCTGAGTTGGGATGCTATGGAGTGGAAGCGATTAAGACCCCAAATATAGATAGGCTTGCCGACAGGGCCACTATCTTTCAGAATGCTTATTGTAACATTCCTGTGAGCGGTGCATCGCGTGCAAGCTTGTTTACGGGTATGTATCCTAAGTTTCCCAAACGGTTTGTGAATTATACTTCGCGTGCAGAGAAAGATGCGCCTGAGGCAGTTCCTTTCACCCAACTTTTTACGGATGGTGGTTATCACACAATATCAAATGGAAAGATGTTTCACCATATCGATGATCATGCCGATTCGTGGAGCGAGTCGCCGTTTCGTGTTCATCCCGACGGATATGATGTTTATAACAATGAGTATAATAGGTGGGAGATGTGGCTTAATGAGGAGTCGGGTAATTATATCAACCCTCGTACATTGCGTGGTCCATATTGTGAAATGGCTGAGGTGCCAGATTCGGCCTATGATGATGGACAGTTGGCACTAAAAACTGTGGAAGATTTGAAACGACTGAAGGATATGGACAAGCCTTTCTTTTTGGGGATAGGTTTTTGGAAACCACACTTGCCTTTCAATGCGCCCAAGAAGTATTGGGATTTGTATAATCGTGATGAGATTCCATTGCCTGATAATCGTTTTCGTCCTGCCAACTTGCCTGAAGAGGTGCAAAATTCTCAGGAGATTTATGCATATGCGTGCGTGGGCGAACCTGAAGATACTGAATATCTGCGGGAGCTGAGGCATGGATATTATGCTTGTGTGAGTTACGTGGATGCGCAGATTGGATTGATATTGGATGCTCTGGAGGAGTTGGAGCTTGATAAGAATACTATAGTGGTGTTGCTGGGTGATCATGGTTGGAGCTTGGGCGAACACAATTTCATAGGCAAGCACAATTTGATGAAAACATCTATGCACAGTCCCCTCATTGTGAGTGTGCCTTGGCTGGAGGGTGGCAGGTCTGCCTCGATGGTGGAGTTTGTGGATATATACCCAACGCTGGCAGAGCTGTGTGATTTGGATGTGCCGGAAAATCAATTGGATGGTACTAGTTTTTTGCCAATACTAAAAAATCCGAAGACTAAGACTAAGGATAACGTTTTTGTGCAATGGCAGGGTGGTTATAGCGTTGTCACAGATCGTTTTAATTATGCTGAATGGGATAGGGGCGAAAAGGGTAAGTCAATTATGATTTTTGATCATAAGCGCGATCCAAAGGAAAATATTAATCAGTCGGCCACTAAGAGGTATAAATCTAAGATAAGACGATTGTCTGAAAAGATTGGATGGAAGAAAAGTAGTTTATAAATGAATAGGTTGTGGTGAGATTGGGAATTGGGGGCGGGTTAATGCATAGGTTGATGCATAGCCCGCCTCCAATTTGTATAAATTATATCTAGAAATTTATTTCAAATTATCTTTTGTCTTGATACAAAAGAAACAAAAAATCAAGGCTGACACAAATTTCACTAAAAATATTACGTCCTCAATAAAACAAAATAAACTCGCTACGCTTAAACAGAATTTTTTTTCTTAACGTGAAGCCATAATATTTTCTTAACGTGAAATTTTGTGAGGCCGATGTGGACCTACCATTCACATACCATATGTTCTCCAATCCTTATGATTGATCATTTACTCACTTGCTGGCAAAATGCTTCTTTACAGCGGGGAATACTTTTTCGCCAAGCAATTCAATATTTTTCAAATTCTGCAGGTGAGTTGGTCCGCCAATGTCGATGTGGGCAATGTATTGCTGGATGTCGAACATCTCGAGGGTGTTGATAAGTTTTTCGGTAACTTCATCTGCGCTTCCCATATACAAAGCACCGTGAGGGCCCATGCCCGCCTTGAAACTTTCGGGTGTGAACGATCCTCGCCAACCGCGCTCGCGTCCAATCTTGTTCATTGAGTGTGCATATCGGGGAAAATAGTCGTTCATCAGCTCGTCCATGTTCTCGTTGACAAAAGTGTGCGAGTGAATTCCAATTTTCAATTTATCCATATCGTGACCCTGTGCCTCATACTCTTTTTTGTAGTAATCCATAAGGGGTTTGAACTGTGCAGGATTGCCACCAATAATAGCAAACACAATGGGCAAGCCCAACACGGCAGCACGCTGCACCGAAGCAGGGGTTCCGCCTACGGCTATTGATATTGGTATTTTGCGCTCAGCCACGGGATAAACTGTCACGTCGTGAAGTGGCGCTCTATGCTCGCCCTTCCAAGTTACAGGTTTGTTTTCTTGAAGTTTAAGCAACAATTCCAATTTCTCAGCAAAAAGTTCGTTGTAATCATTCAAGTCATATCCAAATACGGGAAACGACTCTATAAAACTACCACGTCCGGCCATAATTTCGGCGCGACCACCCGATAACAAATCCACAGTTGCATAATCCTGGTAAAGCTTCACCGGATCGGCCGAGCTAATTACATTAACACCGCTCGATAGCTTTATATTTTTTGTAACGGGAGCCAAAGCCGCAAGTATAATTTCGGGGGCAGCCACAGCATAATCCTCACGATGATGCTCGCCCATTGCAAAAATATCCATTCCCAGCTCGTCGGCTAGTTTCACTTCTTCTATTATCTCTTTCAGTCTGCTTCCAGCACTCTGATACTTTTTGGTTTGGAAATCATATGCCATGTCTCCAAACATTCCAATTCCTAATTCCATAATTTGTTTTTTGTCTATTTATCTGCATTAACAAGCTAAGCTAACTCTTTGTTTGCTAGTAGTATCTATTAGGATAGTGGGGGCGTGAGCGGAGCGTGGTGTCTTCTATTTTGATGGAAGTTGTGTAACCGAATCTGATATATTGGATACATTGACTATACATATGGTGTGAGAGGGCACTTATGAAAAAATATACAGAATCGGTTGTTAATTTGTCTGAATAATCAGTATCTTAGCAATCTAAAAATAAATCTATCATTATAAGTTATGAAACTAAATCAATTAGAACCTCGTCAAGCACTTAATAAAGCATTCCTGAAGCAAAAGCCCAATCGCTCTGAAATTGAGATTTTTAAAACTAATCTGTCAATAATGCTAAGCAGAATGAATGATGATGAGAGTGAGGAGTTTCATAAAAATCTGCTATCTGACTTCCTAAAAGATACGTACTACAAGCAACACTATTTTATAAATACCAAAGGACGCAATGATTTGGTGATACACAATGGCAATAAAGCTAGTGCATCGGTGGGAGTTATTATTGAAACCAAGAAGCCTAACAACGCCGCTGAGATGATTCGCACGGATGATATAAATCGAAAGGCTTTTCACGAACTTGTGTTGTACTATATGCGCGAGCGAATAACACTTAACAATCTGGAAGTGCGACATCTAATTGCTACGAATATGAATGAATGTTTTATATTCGACTCCATGGTGTTTGATAGATTGTTTGCACAAAATAAAGCCTTTGTAAAGAAATATATCGATTTTGAAGAGGGTAGGCTGTCCGATAATAGAACTGATTATTTTTATACACAGATAGCTGAGCCGTATATACGCAACCTGACAAGCGAAATAGAGTTTACCTACTTTAATATTAATGACTATCGAAAATTATTGACCAAAGAGCCAAAGCATGATGATAATAAACTTATACGCTTATTCAAACTGCTGTCGCCCGAGCATCTTTTGAAACTTCCTTTCAGCAATGATAGTAATACGCTGGATAAAGCATTCTATGCCGAACTGCTGCATATAATGGGACTTACCGAAATAAAACAGGGGGGTAAAAAGCTAATTGATCGTCATAAAGCAGGTAGTCGCGATGGTGCTTCGCTTATAGAGGAAGCTATTAATCAACTTGATGCTTTAGATAAAATATATAGGCTTGAAAATGCCTCACAGTATGGAGTAACAAAGGATGAACGATTATTTAATGTGGCTTTAGAGTTGGCTATTACGTGGATAAA
>CAZSKF010000137.1:0-5323 GCA_964607405.1 uncultured Proteiniphilum sp.
AGGATGGTGAGGTGAAGCTGGAGGGCTATGGCTTGGGAGCTAATCAAAATTCGCTATGGACTTCATACTCCGTTGCAAAATCAATTTCGTCTATGCTGGTGGGTGTTGCTCTTAAGGATGGGCACATTGATAGTATGGATGATACACTTGGCAAATATATCACTGAGCTTGATGGTTATGATTATGGTGATGTTACGGTGCGCCAGTTGCTCACTATGACTTCGGGTATTAAGTGGAATGAAGATTATACTGATCCCAACTCTGATGTGGCGGTAATGTATCAGGCAGAGTGTGAGGGAGATGAGGCACATATTCTTACGTATATGAAGCCCTTGAAACAAATTCATGAGCCGGGCACTTTTTGGAACTATAGCACTGGCGAGACAGACCTGGTGGGTATTCTTATTCATAAAGCCACGGGCATGAGTGTGGCCGAGTATCTTTCTGAAAAGGTGTGGAAACCATTTGGCATGCAGCAGTGTGGATATTGGTTGGCCGATGAGTGTAGCAACATGAATATTGGTGGTAGTGGGCTTTCGGCTTCGTTGCGCGATTATGCTCGCCTGGGTGTGCTGATGCTTAATGGTGGCGTGATTGATGGTGAATCTATCTTTGCTGATGAGTGGCTTGAAGGTGCTACGTCTATTCTATACAAGTATGATGAAAAAAGTGAAGGTGGTTATGGCTATTTGTGGTGGGTTAATGGTGATGGTAGTTATTCGGCTGAGGGTATTTTTGGTCAGATGATTCATGTTGATCCTTCTCGCAATTTGGTTATTGCTCAGTCGGCTGCGTGGCCTCTTGCGGGGTCTGAAGATTTGAGCAGTTCTCGTGGTGCTTTTATAGATGCTGTTAAAGCGGCATTGGATTAATAAATAATTTTAATGTTGTTGGGCTTAATATATTAATAAACATCTTGTATTAAATAGCTTACGACTTGATTTTTTTTTTATAACTTTGTATCCAAATGAATACAGTTTGTAGTTATGTACTTTATTGAGAAAACAGCAGAATTTGATAAGTGGTTCAGAAAACTGAAAGATTTAAAGGCAAAAGCCAAGATAATCTTCAGGATACAAAAACTTGAGAATGATGAACATTTTGGAGATAGTAAATCCGTTGGTGATGGTATTTTTGAACTAAGGATTAATTATGCAAAAGGATATAGGGTTTATTTTAAAGAAGATAACGGAAAGGTGATTATCTTGTTAATTGGTGGAGATAAATCAACACAGCAAGATGATATTAAAAAGGCTAAGGATATTTGGAGTAATATTAAAAAACAATAGACATGGATACAACTAAATTTGATATAGCAAGTTATTTAGACAGCAATGAAATGATTGCTGAATACCTAAATGTTGTTTTGGAAGAAGGCAATAGTTCAGATATAGTTGCAGCAATTGGTCATATAGCAAAAGCAATAGGAATGACAAAGATTGCTCAAGAAACAGGATTGAGTCGTCCTAGTTTATATAAGGCTTTATCAGAAGATGCCAAACCACAATTTGACACTATTATGAAAGTGTTGAGAGCAATAGGTGGGCAACTAAAGATAAGTCCAATAGTATAAATAAAAGCTTGCAAATGCAACTAAAACAACTTATAAAACAAATTTCGGGAGAGATATTTCCCGAAATTGTTAATCATTACCGTTATTTGCACAAGCATCCCGAGCTGTCGTATCAGGAGGAGAATACCTCTAGGTATGTTGCCGACTTCTTGAATAAAGAGGGCATTATGCACAAAACTAATATTGGTGGGTATGGCATTTTGGCTTGGATTGATGGAGAGATGGAAGGCAATGGCAATACTGTGGCTTTGGTGGCTGATATGGATGCTTTGCCTGTGCATGAGAAAAATGATATCGACTTTAAATCAATATACGAGGGTGTGATGCATGCTTGTGGTCACGATTCTCACACGGCTGCATTGATGGGGGCTGTTAAGATTATTAATGCTCTCAAAGATAAATTTGCGGGGCGTGTGCTGTTTGTGTTTCAGCCCGGTGAGGAGAAATCGCCCGGTGGTGCTTACCTGATGCTTGAGGATGGCGTGTTTGAGGATGCGCAGCCTGATGTAGTTATTAAGCAACATGCTTATGTGGATTTGCCTGCGGGTAAGATTGCTTTTCAGAAAGATATTGTGATGGCATCGGCCGATGAGGTGCATATCACGGTGAAGGGGCAGGGGGGACATGGTGCCTTGCCTCACGAACTGAATGATACGGTGCTTGCGGCATCCAATATTATTATTGCTTTGCAGCAGGTGGTGAGCCGTCGCCGCAATCCTTTTCAGCCTATGACGCTCTCGTTTGGAAAGTTTATTGCCGATGGTGCCACTAACGTTATCCCGTCGGAGGTGGTGCTGGCCGGTTCGCTAAGGTGTATGGATGAGGCTGAGCGACAAAAGATGCTGAGCATCATTCCCGATATAATTAATAGTACTGCTGCGGCATACGGGTGCACTTGCATTATTGATATGCCCGAGGGGTATCCTTGCACTATTAGTCATGCAGATGTGACGGAGAGGGTGAGGGGTGTGGCTTCCCGCTTTTTGGGTGGTGATAATGTAGCAGAGTATCCAAAGAGAATGACTGCCGAGGATTTTGGTTTTTATACTCAATTGTATCCATCGTGCTTTTATAGATTTGGTGTGAATAATGAGAGGGGTGATTGTGGTAATCTGCATTCATCTACTTTTTTGATAGATGAGGATGCTTTAAATACGGCCATGGCTGCGCTTGCTTATATTGCTGTTGGAGAAACCAAAAAGTAATAAAATATAGCTTATATGGCAAAAGTGAACACTATTTTCTTTATTTTTGTAGGAAAATTAGCGTTTTACTAACAATTTAAAAGTAGAAGTATGATGTATCATGATTTAGACGAACTTGATGAAAAGATATTGAAACAAATTATCAATAATGCTCGTACCCCCTTTTTGGAGGTAGCACGTGAGTGTGGTGTATCGGGCGCTGCTATTCATCAACGTGTCCAAAAACTTACAAATGCAGGCGTGATCAAGGGTTCGGAGTTTATACTTGATCCTGAAAAGATAGGATATGAAACTTGTGCTTTCGTGGGTCTGTATCTTAATTCGCCAATGGCATATGACGATGTTGTGAAAAGACTGGAGAAAATTCCGGAGGTGATAGAGTGCTATTACACAACAGGCGAGTATGATTTGCTAATTAAAGTATTTGCGAAAAATAATAAGGATTTGCTTCGTGTGATTCATTCTGAGCTTCAGCCATTGGGTCTTTCCAGAACTGAAACTCTGATGTGCTTTAAGGAGGGATTCCGTAAGAAGCTGCCTATAGATTTTTCATAAACAGTTTTTGAGACAGTCTGATATCACTAACGGAAAGATATCGTGAGGCGTATAATTTGTCATTACCCTTTATTCTTTATTATATGATTAATAATAAATATAAGAATTAAATGTGTTTGATGAGTTATACGCCTTTTTTGTATAAGTGTATTTCGTACTTTTTACTAATGGTGATTTAGAACAATCAGTTAAGATAATAAGATAAAGAACAAATAGAATATGGTGTCTAGACGAAAATTTATTAAGAAGAGTGCTCTTGGGCTGACGGCCCTGGCAGTAAATCCATCCTGGGCAAGTGATAGCTTGGTAAGCGTGGAGAGTGTGGCACAGTATAAATCTAACAGGCCTTCAAAATCAAAGCGGGCTTTTGTTTCTAAAGCGGTGGAGGATGCTATAGAGCGTGTGAAGCCTAAGATTAAGGATGAGAAGCTGGCTTGGATGTTTGAGAATTGTTTTCCTAATACTCTTGATACTACTGTTAAGTATTCAAAGCAGGGTGGTAGTCACGATACGTTTGTTATTACGGGCGATATTAATGCTATGTGGCTTAGGGATTCATCGGCGCAGGTGTGGCCCTATTTGCCTTTGATGAAGGATGATGAGAAGTTGCAGAATATGGTTGCAGGTCTTATCAATAGGCAGTCGCAGTGTATTGCTATTGATCCGTATGCTAATGCTTTTAATCCTGACCCAAAACCAAACGGTAGGTGGATGAGTGATGGCACAAGGATGACGCCGATGGTGTATGAGCGCAAGTGGGAGATTGATTCTCTTTGTTATCCTATCCGCTTGGCTTATCATTATTGGAAGCATAGTGGTGATGTGTCTGTTTTTGATGTTAGATGGAAAGGTGCAATGGCATTGGTTGTCAAAACGTTTAAGGAGCAACAGCGCAAAGAGGGAAATGGGCCTTACACGTTTTTGCGTGTCACGGATCGTCAGCTTGATACATTGAACAATGTGGGGTATGGCAATCCTGTTAATCCTGTGGGGTTGATCGTGTCTTCTTTCCGCCCATCTGATGATGCTACTACTTTTGGTTTCTTGGTGCCGTCTAATATGTTTGCTGTTACTTCTCTTCGTCAGTTGGCCGAGATTTCAGAAACGGTGACGGGCGATTTGGAATTTGCAGCCGAGTGTAAGAGCCTTGCTGATGAGGTGGACGCTGCCATTAAGAAGTATTGTATCACTACGCATCCCAATCATGGGCAGATTTATGCATTTGAGGTTGATGGTTTTGGAAATCATTATCTGATGGATGATGCTAATATCCCCAGTCTTTTGGCTATTCCATATTTGGGTGATGAGTGTGATGATGATCCTATATACAGAAATACCCGCGGCTTTGTGTTGAGCAAGGATAATCCTTATTTCTTTAAGGGCACGGCCGGTGAGGGTATTGGAGGTCCTCATATTGGTTATGATATGATATGGCCAATGAGTATTATAATGCGCGCAATGACTAGCAATAGCGATGAGGAGATAAAGTTTTGCATTAAGATGCTTCGTGATAATGACGCTAATACCGGATTTATGCACGAGTCGTTTAATAAAGATAAGCCTGAGGTGTTTACCCGTTCGTGGTTTGCTTGGGTTAATACTTTGTTTGGTGAATTGATATTGAAGCTTGAGGATGAGGATAAACTACATTTATTAGAATTTTAGATTATGAGATATATAAAATATTTGTTTCTGTTATTGATTGTGACTTCGGCTTGTGGCAAAGTCACAGTATCGGTAAATCATGATAAGGTGGATCCGGTTGATTATGTTAGTATTTTGGTTGGCACTCAGTCTAAGTTCGAGCTGTCAACGGGTAATACCTATCCTGCAGTTGCTCGCCCTTGGGGTATGAACTTTTGGTCGCCCCAAACGGGTAAGATGGGTGATGGGTGGATGTATAAGTATGATGCTGATATGATTAGAGGATTTAAGCAAACGCATCAGCCTAGCCCGTGGATGAATGATTATGGACAGTTTTCTATTATGC
>CAZSKF010000138.1:0-1963 GCA_964607405.1 uncultured Proteiniphilum sp.
GAAGCATATATTAGCACTGTGCAAAACTACTTTGACGAGAATGGAGAAGTAAACAACGAAGACACTAAAGCATTCTTGCAAAACTATATTAATACATACGCTGCGTGGGTTGATAAATTCTAAGATTATATCAATACAAATATATAAAGAGAAAGGGCTGACAAACTGTTGATGTTTTGTCAGCCCTTTATTACTTTCAAGATTATGCAGTGTTATAAGTCCATGCCTATACCTTTAGCCTTTTCCTCTTCAAGAATTTCTTTTAAGAAACGAACCATCAGGGGATTCTCTTCGGCTACATTGTCATACTCTCCTCTATCTATTTTCATATTATACAGTTGATCCTTTGGGCTATTGCCTAGTTCTATATTTGTTAATGCTTGATATGGTGAAGCATTACTAGGTTCAATGTATTTCCACTCTTTTGTGAGAATCATTAGCGAATTAGCAGATCCAATCAAATAATCGCGACCTATTAGGTCTTTTCCAAGCCATGTTTTAAGCTCTTTGCGACTATCCACTAATTTAGATTCTTCTACATAATATCCTGCCAGTTCTGAGAAAGTTCCAAGCATATCTATTTGCGAAACCAATGCACCGGAAACTCCTGAGTCAACCTGACCCGGCCAATGAACAATAAATGGAACTCGTGTAGCAGCTTCAAACGAGCTGTATTTTCCTCCTCTAAATGGTCCTGAGGCTTTGTGATTCTTAAGTTTTTCAACTGATTCGTCTTGATATCCGTCATCTATCACAGGGCCATTATCGCTTGATATTATTATTAATGTATTTTCGAAAATGCCGGCTTCTTTCAATGCTTTCACCACTTCGCCTACCGACCAGTCAAACTGAAGCAAGGCATCCCCACGAAGACCCAGACCTGATTTCCCTTTAAATCTATCATGTGGATATCTTGGAACATGTATATCATTAGTTCCAAAATAAAGGAAGAATGGCTTGTCCTTATTTGTCTCTATAAACTTGACTGCTCTTACGGTTATGCTGTCCGCAATGTTCTCATCTTCCCATAAGGCGTCCTTACCGCCTCTCATATATCCGATCCTAGAGATACCATTGACAATGCTTTGATCATGTCCGTGATTAGGACTTGGTTTTAACTTAGTAAGAAGTTCAGGATTGTCACGTCCTGTTGGTTCTCCGGGAAAGTTCTTCTCGTAACTTACTTCTATAGGGTCGTTGGGATCAAGGCCTACCGCCATTTGATTTTCCATAAATACACATGGAGTACGGTCTGCAGTAGCTGCCATTAAGTACGAATAATCAAATCCCATCTCATATGGGCCAGGTGCAACACGTTCATTCCAATTTTGCTTGCCTGTTTCCTCGCCCATTCCCAAGTGCCATTTACCTACAGCACCGGTTACATAGCCTGCCTCTTGCATCATTCTGGGCAAGGTGTATCTCTCTGGATTTATTATAAGTGCAGCATCTCCTCTGGCAATACCGGTCCCATTTCTTCTCCATGGGTATTCACCCGTAAATAGTCCATATCTGGATGGGGTACTTGTTGCAGCAGCAGAGTGTGCATTGGTGAAACGCATTCCATTATTAGCCAATGAATCAACGTTGGGGGTTGATATCCTGGTGGCCCCATAGCAAGAGAAATCTCCAAATCCTATATCATCTGCATAGATTAGGACTATATTGGGTTTTTGATCCTGTTGAGCTACAGCTCCCGAAAGAGCAACCAATGAAGAGGATAATAATAAAGCCTTCTTTTTCATGTTATATCATTTTAAAATAATTTCCAATTCTCGTCCTCTGTTCTTGCATCTTTCATTATCTGCTTCAGTTCTTCACTTATTTCAGGATATAATTCAATTACATTATGTACTTCAGATGGGTCTGAAGCTAAGTTATAAAGTTCGTAAGTTGGATTCTCACTTCTAATATTTTGGTGCAATAGCTTCCAGTTTCCTTTAACTACAGCCTGACGGCCACC
>CAZSKF010000138.1:2063-5205 GCA_964607405.1 uncultured Proteiniphilum sp.
TTAAAGAAATCAGGGTTGTTTCCTCCCTCACGATGTGGACCATTATCGCTTGTGAAAATTATCAGGGTGTTTTCATATACTCCTTGGCGCTTCAATTCATCAATTATCTCGCCAACATAATTATCCAGTCTGGTGACCATAGCAGCATACATGGCATTGGGATATTCTTGAGACATGTATCCCCCTTTTCTGAATCCTGGACCTGAGTCTGTTCCCTTATGCGCCTTCTCTGGATACTTTCCTCTAAAGGATTGTATTATTGAGTCTTCCGGAACGATTAATTCAGCATGAGGCACAACTGTTGGTACGAACAAGAAAAAGGGATTATCTTTATTTTCACGTATAAAACTTAAGGTATATTCCTGAATTAAGTCTTGTGAATATGTCCCAAACGCACCATTATCATTGTCTGGGAAATCTATCCTGGTTTGATTGTGCCATAAGTGACTTGGGTAGTAGTTGTGAGCTAAGAGCTGACAATTGTAACCAAAGAAATCATCTACTCCTTGATTATTTGGATCACCCACTGAGCCAGGTTGACCTAGCCCCCATTTTCCAAAGGCTCCTGTGGTATATCCTGCATCTTTGAATAATGTGAAAATTGAATATGTATCAGCTGGTAATGGGAATTGTCCTTCTGGCGCTAGTTCTTTATTACCTCTAATTGGTGTATGTCCAGTATGAAGACCTGTTAATAAACTCGCTCTAGATGGTGCGCTTACAGTAGTTCCTGAATATGTACTGGTGAATCTAGTGCCATTTAATGCTAATTTATCAATATTGGGTGTCTGAAATTTTTCTTGCCCGAAGCAACTCAAATCGCCATAACCCAAGTCATCGGCTATGATAAAAACAACATTTGGTTTTTCCTGAGCAGAAACAGAAAAAACACTTGCCAAAGAAAGGCCTGCTAATACAATTTTTGATTTCATGAATATAACCTTTATATAAATACAGTTTAGTAGTAGAATGACAAAGATACATATAATATTAGTTCAGAAAAGAATCGCTATAAGAAAAATCTATATTCAAGATTTATAAGTATGTCTAGTAAGTGTAGTTTCAGGGAGGTATTAAAAGCAGAAAGCGCTACGAATCACTCGCGGCGCTTTCTTAATGTTTAACATTTTAAAAATCACAGCTTCGTCTCAGCTTCATCTTTGCAAGTCTTTTAGGCCGTGCATTATACAGATGTCGCTTCAACGATTTTGCGTACCATTAACACGGAATGTTGAACGTATTAAAGGTATCCGTTGAAGAAAAATTATTCTTCAACAGCAGTTTCTTTAGTTGTTGTAGTTTCTGCTGCTACTTCAGTTGAGCTTGCTTTTCTACGTGAACGACGTGTTCTTGTTTTCTTAGCTTCTTTTTCGCTCAACATGTTCTCGTTGTAATCTACTAGTTCGATGAAGCACATTGCTGCGTTATCACCTAATCTATATCCAGTTTTGATTATACGAGTATAACCTCCCGGACGATCAGCAACTTTTTCAGATACATTTTGGAATAGTTCAGTCACAGCATGCTTGTTTTTCAATCTGCTGAAAACAATTCTTCTTGAACTTGTAGTATCTTCTTTAGAACGAGTTATAAGTGGCTCTACAAACTTTCTCAGTTCTTTGGCTTTAGGAACAGTTGTAAATATACGCTTATGCAATATCAAAGACGTTGCCATGTTTGACAACATAGCCTCTCTGTGCGAAGACGTACGTCCTAAATGATTATTTTTTTTATTATGTCTCATTATCGCTTATTCTTTTTCTAGTTTATATTTTGAAATATCCATACCAAAAGAGAGATTCAAGCCTTCTAGAATTTCCTCTAATTCGGTAAGTGACTTTTTACCAAAGTTTCTGAACTTAAGCAGGTCGTTTCTATTATGAGTCACTAGATGACCCAACGTTTCTACTTCAGCTGCTTTCAAGCAATTTAAAGCACGCACTGATAAGTTTAAATCACCTAGCTTGCGCTTCAACAGCTGACGCATGTGCAGAACTTCTTCATCAAACTCTTCGATACTGTCAGCATCTGCCGTTTCGACCATCATTTTAGCCTCGTCAGAGAAGAGAGCGAAATGCTGAATCAAAATCTTAGCAGCCTCTTTCAAAGCATCTTTAGGATGAATTGACCCGTCAGTGGTAACATCAATAATAAGTTTCTCGAAGTCGGTCTTTTGCTCGATACGATAATCCTCAATTTCGAATTTTACGTTTCTTATTGGTGTATAAATAGAGTCAATTGCTATAGTTTGAACATCTTCTGGATTTAATAGAGAGCGGTTAATTTCAGCAGGCACATAACCTCTTCCTTTATTAACCGTAAGTTCTACTTTAAGCTCAGTCTTTTTATCTAAATGGCAAATCTCGAGTTCTGGATTAAGTACCTCAAAACCAGTTAAACTTTTATTGATATCACCAGCTTTAAATACATTAGATCCTGAAATGGTAATATTTACTGTTTCTGAATCAAACTCTTCAACCTTTCTTTTAAATCTAACTTTTTTAAGATTCAAAATAATGGCTGTCACATCTTCTATAACACCCGGAATTGTAGCAAATTCATGTTCTACTCCATCTATTTTTAGAGCTGTTATCGCATATCCTTCAAGAGAAGATAATAATATACGACGTAGAGCGTTACCAATGGTAATACCATAACCTGGCTCTAATGGACGAAATTCGAACTTTCCGGAGAATTCATTCTCCTGAATCATGATTACTTTATCGGGTTTTTGAAATGCTAATATTGCCATGAAATTATTGTTTAGAATATAATTCTACGATCAACTGTTCTTTAATATTTTCAGGGATATCTTCTCTTTCAGGAATGTGTAAGAACTTTCCACTTAAAGATGTTGAATCCCACTCTAACCAAGGATATTTACTGTGATTGAATCCTGCTAATGCTGCAGAAATCACTTCTAGAGACTTAGATTTTTCTCTCACTCCTACAATTTGTCCCGCTTTCAATGTATATGAAGCGATGTTTACAACTTTTCCATCTACAGTTATGTGTTTATGAGAAACAAGTTGTCTTGCAGCAGCTCTTGTAGGTGCAAGTCCTAAGCGATAAACGATATTATCTAAACGACATTCAAGTAGCTGAAGCAGTACTTCACCAGTAATGCCGCGGCTGCGGGCAG
>CAZSKF010000139.1:0-1293 GCA_964607405.1 uncultured Proteiniphilum sp.
TCTAAGTATTCTGATTATGAAAGAATAGGGCTGCTTGAAAATAGGCTTGCGGAGTTGTTGAATCCTGAGTTGAAAATTACGGGTAAGAGTACTTATGGAATAAATAGCGAGAAACTGTTTGAGGCTTCTTACCGTAACTTATCGTCGCAAAAGCTGAAATTGTATAAACTGCATTCGCAAGCGGATGTGCTGATGTATAAGTATAATACAACAAGAGATTTGATGAAGAGTGCAACCTTTGTGAAGGATGTTAGTCTTGTGTTAAAGCCGGGAAAAGAGTATCAGCATTATACTCATGAATTTGGTATAGACATAAATGAACCGGGCATATATCTGCTAACTATAGATGGGAAGGAAAGCCTTAAAGGTGAGAGCCGCGCTAACTATATATTTTGTGTTTCTGATCTTGCTGTCTTTTCTCGTGCAACGGCTAAGGATAAATATGAGTTTTTTGTTGTGAATCGTATCACCGGCAAGCCGGTGGAGGGAGCAAAAGTGGATATTTATAAATTGCCACGAAACTGGTCTAGCTCTGACTTGGTGAAAGAGACTAGTATCTTGACCAATAAAATAGGTCTTGCAAAATACGATAAGGAAATACCTAACAATGATGTATTCTATAATGCAACATTGGGCGATGATAAGGGGTCACAGTTAGTAAGACTGCCGGGTTCTTTGATGTATAATTCTTATTCGGGTAGTAAACAATCAAGAGATGTAGTAAACATATTTACCGATAGAATGATTTACAGACCCGGGCAAACCATATTCTTTAAGGCCATAGCCACATCTACAGATGGAGAAAAGACTGGATTGATTACCGGCAGGGATTTTGATTTTGGACTTTATGATGTGAATGGAAAAGAAATTTCAAAACAATCGCTTAGGGTTAATGAGTTTGGTTCGGTAACGGGGGAGTTTGTTATTCCTACTGATCGACTTAATGGAGGTTACTCAATTCGTAGTGCCGGTGGCAGTGTGTATTTTAGAGTGGAGGAATATAAGCGACCTACCTTTGATATTACGTTTGAAAAGATTGCCGATACTTATAGCTTTGATGAAGAGGTAGTGGTGAAAGGAAAAGCAGAAAGTTTTTCAGGTATTAACTTGCAGGATGCTGTTGTGAATTATAAAATTATCCGTCAGCACTTTAGATGGAGACTATGGGGCGGGGGCTCGAGTCACTTTGATGATGGTGCTGTTATGACTGATGGTGAAGGTAATTTTGAAATTACTTTTATTCCTCGCAAGGGTGATGCAAAGACTATAATAAATAATATTTATTCTTTTGTT
>CAZSKF010000139.1:1393-5151 GCA_964607405.1 uncultured Proteiniphilum sp.
AAGATGATAAAGCAAGAGAGATTGAGGCTCAGAGTGATGTGATAATATATTCGCTAGGAGATAAGAAGCCTCCTATTGAAACAAATGATTGGCTGGTAGTTAAGAATGATGTGTTGAGCTCATCAAAACAGGGGGAAATTATTTTTGGTGCATCGCAAAAGGTTAATGTATTATATGAGTTGTGGCAAGAGAATAATCTGCTGGAACGTAAATGGATTGAGCTTAATAATGAGAACAAGAAGTTTGTGTACCCTTATAAGGATGCTTATAAGAATGGAATAACTTTGATGCTGAACTATGTGAAAGATGAGAAGTATTATTCTCACTCTATTAATATGCTACTGGAGGACGAGAATAAGGATTTGAATATTTCTCTTGATGTTTTCAGGGACAAAATTAGACCCGGTTCAAAAGAAGAGTGGCGTATATCTGTGAAAGATGGTAATGGAAATCCAACAATTGCTGAGGTCTTGGCTTCAATGTATGATATGTCACTTGATAAGATATATAACACTCCTGCCTGGATGTTTTCTCCTAATATTAAGAATAGGTACTGGTCTAGAGCTTCTCTTAATCGCGATGGTAGTGATTTGATGCAGAGTATATATGCTAGTATGAGATACCAATATAAAACATTAGAGGACTTTGAATTTGATTTCTTTAATTGGTATGGATTTGAATTGTACTTTAGTTCGATGCGTATGTTAACGCGCAGTAGTGCAATGATGAAACAGAATATTGTGGTTGGCTATGCTAGTGCGCCCAAGCTTGAGGCTGCTGATCAGGATATGAGTATTGGGGGAGTTTTGCAGACTGAGGAGAGTACTGCAGAAGACACATATGGAAATGTTTCCAATGCTATGAATGCCGATAATATTCGTCGTAATTTTGATGAAACGGCTTTTTTCTTTCCTCAGTTGGTGACTAATCAAAAAGGTGAAACTCAGATATCCTTTACGGTTCCTGATACAAATACAAAATGGAAGTTTAGATTATTGGCTCATGATAAGGAGCTAAATGTGGGATATGCAGAGGCTGTGTCTATGTCACAAAAAGAGCTGATGGTTACTCCTAATTTGCCCCGCTTTGTGAGACATGGCGACAAGACTTCTATAAGTACCAAGATCTCAAATTTGTCAGATGATAAAATTGAGGGTGTAGTAGCTATAGAGTTTTTTAATCCTGCTACTGATGAGGTAATAGAGTTTTCAATCTTGGATGATATTGAAAAAAGTTTTGTAATAGATAAAGGTGAGTCGGTTAATGCTTCGTGGTTATTTGATGTTCCTTCTGATATTGATATGCTGGGTGTGCGTATTGTAGCACGTAGTGATAATTTTAGTGATGGTGAACAGCATGTGCTGGTTGTACTGCCAAATAGAATGTTGGTGACCGAGGTGATGAGAATTGATGTGAACGGTGGTGAGGATAAGAAGTTTGTTTTTGATGAACTTATTAACAAGAGTTCTGATTCTCGTCAGGATTATCGTGTGACTCTTGAGTTTACTAGTAATCCTGCATGGTATGCTGTTCAGTCGCTGCCTGTGTTGAGCACTCCCGACAATGATAATTCGGTATCGTGGTTTGCTGCATATTATGCAAATAAGATTGGTTTGCATATAGGTGAAGCATATCCAAAAGTAAAAGCAATGGTTTCTGCCTGGAAAAAGCAGGGTGGAACTACAGAGACTCTGCTTTCTAATCTTCAAAAAAATGAGGAGTTGAAAGATATTATTCTTGAAGAGACTCCTTGGGTGATGGAGGCAATAAACGAATCGGAGCAAAAGGAGAGATTGTCTCTTCTGTTTGATACTAATCGTGGTGAAAATATAATTGCTAAAACGGCTGAGCAACTTAATAAACTGCAAACATATGATGGTGGCTGGGCTTGGTTTGAAGGTATGAGAGCTAATGTAAGCGTTACTCAATATATTTTGTTTGGATTGAGCGAGTTGACTGAATTAGGGTTAGCAAATGATTATAGATTTGACCAAATGGTAGCTTCTGCTATTAAGTTTGTGGATGGTGAGGCATTGGATAGATTTGAAAGATTTAAGCGAAATAATAAATCGTGGAAAAAGAGTAAACATATCAGTACTCAAGATCTGGAGTATTTGTATATAAGAAGTCAGTATAAAGATTATGAGATTAGTGATAAACATGTTGAAATGATGGGTTTTTATAAATCTGTAATTACTGATAATTGGACTAAGTTTAATCTATACGAACGTTCGCTTATTGCAATTTTGCTGAATAATGATGGAAATTATAAAGTAGCTAATGATATAATCAAATCTTATCGCGAGCATGCTACTATTAATGATGAGCTGGGAATGTATTGGGCTAACAACAGATCGAGTGTCTTTATGTCACAATCGGCTGTATCGGTTCATACATTTATAATGAGGGCTTTTAAAGAGGTTGGATATTCGGCAGAGGAGATGTATAATATGAATAGATGGCTACTGAAACAAAAGCAAACTCAACTATGGGAATCAACCCATGCCACATTGGATGCCGTTTATACATTACTAAGTACTAGCAGCGATTGGTTTGAGTCAGGGGGTGAGTCTGTGGTAAGTGTAGGTGGAAATATCGTGGAACCTGGCAACAAAGATATTGGTACCGGTTATTTTAAAGAAAGCTGGATTAAGTCTGAAATAAAACCTGAAATGGGGAATGTAGATGTTTCTCACAAAGGAAATACGCCTGCATGGGGTGCTTTGTATTATCAATATTATGAGGATCTTGATAACATCGTGAGCACTGATGCTACGCTAGATGTGAAGAAAAGTTTATTTATAGAGAAAACGGATTCTGATGGTAGTAAACTAACCTTGATAAATGATGATGATATATTAAAGATAGGTGATAAAGTGGTAGTTAGAGTTACAGTGCGTACAGATCGTGATATGGAGTTTGTTTATATTAAAGATATGAGAGCTGCTTGTTTTGAGCCTGTTGAGCAAATATCCGGTGTGAGATGGAATGGAGGATCTATTTATTATCAATCATCAAAAGATGCCTCTACTAATTATTACTTTGATTCATTGCCTCGTGGCACATATGTTTTTGAATATCAAGTGGTGGTTAATCGTGAAGGTCAGTATTCTAATGGGATTACTACTATACAGTCTATGTATGCTCCTGATTTTACATCTCATACAGGTGGAGTAAGAATTAATGTTAAATAACGAATATAAAGTAAACTATTTTATTACTTTTGTATCATACAAGTTATATAAACTCGAATATAAATATTATAAAGATGAAAAGATTTAGTTTAGTTTTGATGTTTAGTGTATTGCTAACTGGTTTGGCTTTTGCACAATCATCTCCCAATGCGGAGTTTAATAAGAAAGCTCATGATTTTGGAACTGTAAAAGAGGAAATTGGAGCTATTACAACTCAGTTTGAATTTACAAATACAGGTAATAGTCCATTGATAATACAAAGAGTGTCTGCATCGTGTGGGTGTACAACGCCTTCTTATACTAAAGAGCCGATTTTGCCGGGAAAATCAGGGAAAATTGATGTTAAGTATTCAACAGTAGCTCGTCCTGGTAACTTCCGCAAAAATGTAACAGTTTACACAAACGTTCCTGATTCAGTATATGTGCTTACTATTTCAGGAAGAGTAACTCCAAAAGAGAGAAAGTAGTAATTAAAAATTACTTCTAGCTTTTTAAATATAGACCGAATAGAGTATCTTTGTAAAAAGACTTTATTCGGTTTTTCTTTTAATTTAAATATTATGA
>CAZSKF010000140.1:0-5127 GCA_964607405.1 uncultured Proteiniphilum sp.
AAAGAATAACCCCACAATGAAAGCTTATTATTTCAACAGAAGTGAAACAGATATGGAATATAATGCGCGCAAAAGAAGTGAGCAAGACGACATTGACTCTATTCTTGACAAATTAAAGAAAACAGGATACGAAGGACTTTCAACTGAAGAAAAAAACAAGCTATTTGATGCAAGCGACAAATAAGAAAATACGATTTACAGGTATTGTCAGGCAGATTATTTTTGCTACAAACATATTTGCAATCATATTATTGTTTTCGTCATTTCTATCTTGGCAAGTATCACCTCTCAAAACCAATCTATTCTCATATCTGGGATTAGGATTCGGAGGCATCTTATTTATCAATATTTTATATCTATTTCTATGGATACTATTCAGCAAATGGAAGTTAGCATTCATATCGCTACTATCCTTGGGATTATGCTATAAGCCCATTACCACATTCTTTCCTGTCAACATCATAAAAAAGAAAGTTCCGGAAAGTAGTATTAAAATCCTAACTTACAACGTACAGGGCTTTATTAATGAACGAAGCAAAAAAGCAAAAAACAATCCGCTTCTTAGCTACGTGGCTGAAATTGATGCTGATATCGTATGTATGCAAGAATATATGGTCAGCAAAACAGGGCAATCTATTAAGACACAACGTGATATTAATAAAATACTAACTCAATATAAATATAAATCAGTTACTCCTCTAAAATCATCTAGCAAGAGTCTGACATACGGACTAGCCTGTTTCTCCAAATATCCTATAGAAAAAACAACTGAGATAGTATTTGAATCATCATACAATGGCGCTGCAATTTATACAATTAATATAAACGGCTCAAAATATGCAGTAGTCAATGTACATCTGGAATCCAACAGTATCACAGCAGAAGACAAGAAACTATATAGTGATTTCATTCAAAATACTGACGGAACAAATCTAGAAAACGTAACAACCAGCATACGCAATAAACTGGGCAGAGCATATAGAATAAGAACAACACAAGTAAAGAAAATAAAAAGCGCATTACAGGAAATGGATGTAGAAGGGGCCATTATTTGTGGAGACTTTAATGACACACCCATATCCTACACCTATGCACAAATGAAAGAAGGAATGACCGACTCATTCGTCACATCAGGGTTTGGACCGGGGATAAGCTATAATGAAGACTTCTTTTTGTTTCGTATAGATAACATAATGCATAGCCCAAACATTAAGTCATATAGAGCAAAGATAGACAGAGTTCCGTACTCAGACCATTACCCATTATGGGCAATTATAGACCTAAACAACTAGAGATATGAATAATTTTCAAATAACAATTCTTGGATGCGGATCAGCAATGCCAACCACATATCGCAATCCCACTTCACAATTAATTGAGGTAAACGAAAAGCTGTTTATGATTGATTGCGGAGAAGGCACTCAACTGCAAATGAGAAAGCAAAAAGCCAAGATGACCAAACTTCACTCTATCTTTATTTCGCACTTACATGGCGACCATGTATTTGGACTACCAGGGCTATTATCAACACTTAGCTTGATGGACAGAGGTGGCGAGCTTAATATATATGCACACAAAGAGTTAGAATTGTTTTTGGAGCCATTCATTAAATACTTTGGGAATCAATTAAGCTATAAGATAAATCACATACACATAAACCCACATACACACGAAACAATATTTGAAAACAACTCAATAAAAATAAGCTCTTTTCCATTAAAACATCGAATACACACCAACGGATTTATTATTGAAGAGAAGGAGGCACCACTACACATGAAAGGTGATATGATTGAGTTCTACAAAATTCCATTCAGCAAAATAAAAGATATCAAACTTGGAGCAGATTTCATAACAGAGGATGGAAGGATAATTAAAAACGAATTGCTAACCACCCCACCCTCACCTCCACGAAAATATGCTTACTGCTCTGACACAGCGTATAGCCCTGCTATTATCCCCTTTATCAAAAACGCAGATGTATTATATCATGAAGCCACATTTGAAGAAGCTGATTTAGCAAGAGCCAAAAAGACATACCATTCCACAGCACGACAAGCCGCTGAAATAGCTAAGCAAGCTGAAGTGAAAAAGTTGGTAATTGGCCATTACTCTTCAAGATATATAGACTTGACTAATTTACACAATGAAGCTAAGAGTGTTTTTGAAAGAACTGAACTAGCTTTTGAAGGGATGAAAATCAGCATTTAACGACATAAGTGTGGATTTATTGCATAAATGAGTCAAATAATCGTCAAAAAGTTATCTTATTATACTTTTTTTTCTATTTTTGCAATAAAGAAACTCTGAAATGAAGAAAATATACATTTCGATACTATTAATACTAGCATTTGCATTTAGTTTTGAGGGCAATAAGATATTTGCTTTCAACCAAAGCTCTATACAAATGACAGAAACTGAAGAAGAAACTAAGATTTCTATTTCAGAAAACAGACTAGTTATCGAAAATCTGAAACAAGATTCGATTTTAGAGGTATATAGCATCGTAGGAGTTAAGGTTTATAGCATTAAAATAAAGGCAGGCACCAACGAGTACCCACTCAATCTGCCAAAAGGTTATTACATCATTAGGATCGGCAGTATTACCAAAAAGATAGCATTAAGGTAATACACTAATCAAAAAGAAATATTATCAACTCTTTTATTTACTTTTTGCTTTTAAGGTTATCATCATTTGGCATTTTATTATTAACTTTGCCAACTCATTTATTAAATTCATCAAATAATATTTATTCAAAATGAAAATTGCAATTGTAGGAACAAGCGGAGCTGTAGGACAAGAATTGCTTCGCATTCTTGATGCGAGAAATTTCCCTGTTGACGAACTGCTACTTTTTGGCTCATCACGTAGCGCAGGAACTAAATATACATATCGCGGTAAGGAAATAACCGTTAAGGAGATAAAGCACAATGACGACTTTAAGGGTGTAGATATTGCATTTACATCAGCTGGTGGAGGCGTATCACTTGAGTTTGCCGAAACAATTACAAAGCATGGAGCAATAATGATTGACAATTCAAGTGCATATCGTATGGACGTAGATGTACCTTTAGTAGTTCCAGAAGTGAACGCTGAAGATGCGCTAAACAGACCTAAAAATATTATTGCTAACCCCAACTGCACAACTACTCAAATGGTTGTAGCACTTAAGGCTATTAATGATATTTCTAAAATAAAAACTGTTCATGTATCCACATATCAAGCAGCATCGGGTGCCGGAGCTGCCGCAATGGACGAACTAGAAGAGCAACACAAACAAATTGCAAATAATGAAGAGCCCACTGTTGATAAGTTTGCATACCAATTGGCATTCAACCTAATTCCACAAGTGGATGTGTTCACAGAAAACGGTTATACCAAAGAAGAGATGAAGATGTATCACGAAACACGCAAAATAATGCACAGCGACATTGAAGTTAGTGCAACATGCGTACGTGTACCCGTTCTTCGTGCCCACTCAGAAGCCATCTGGGTTGAGACAGAGCAACCAGTATCAGTAGATCAAGCACGTGAAGCATTTGCTAAAGCTGAAGGTGTTATTCTTATGGATGACCCAAAAAACAAATCTTATCCAATGCCACTAAATGCAGCAGGAGAAGATCCGGTTTATGTTGGACGAATTCGTAAAGATCTTACTAATCCTAACGGTCTTACATTCTGGACATCAGCCGACCAAATCAATAAAGGTGCCGCATTAAATGCTGTTCAGATAGCTGAATACCTAATCAGCAAGAACTAATTAGAACCATAAGATTATTCTATTATACAGAAAATGCAGGGATAGATATTTCTATACCCTGCATTTTTATTTTAGTCAATAAGCATATTAATATCTGCGTTCACGCATTGAGTTGCCAGATGAAGATGAGGAAGGTGTTTTTGATGAAACCCTCTTTATCTTCCTTTTCTTTTTATCCACATTCACTTTTGTAGAATCTGTATATTCCTTCCAAAGAGACATCTCAAAATCTTTTAATTGTTGCTCAATACTTTGTTGCTCCCTTTCCACATCCTCAGGTGTAGCAGCATATTGAGAAATAGCCAAATTGCGAGGATTGGCAGCCTTATATATCTCACCATCATAACTTTGCTTCCTGAAGTAATCATCCACTGTTCCCAGCATAGAATTATTCAAGCCAGAAGCCATAATGGGCATGCCCAAAGCATAGGGCTTGATATCAGAATAATCAATCCAAAACAAAGGATACCTAATAGTTGCAGCCCCATAGTCATCCTGACGGTGAATAACAGGACAAATAGCCACAACATCAGTTTTAAAATCTGAAGAGCGTGTATCAAAATAATAAACCTCCTTCACAAAATACCCCTGCACCTCATTGCTAGGAATATCCACATCATCAATTACAAGCATATCATTATCATTCTGATAATACACTCCAAATCTATCAAGAAACTCTACAAAGTTTATTTTATACTCACTGGTAAATACCTCACGACCATCCAAATACTCATAAGCATCTATCTTATCACTAGCCATCAACCTAAATATCATAGTAAAAAGATTCACACGACCATCTTCAGGAATAACAGGAAAATACAACGGTGCATTACCCTCCTTATTTAAGTCAAGATAACGATAGATAGTGCGCGACCATCTTGCATTATTAATATCGGCAGGTTGACTCCTAGATGTCTGCGAAGCTCTTACTGACGATGGCGAAGTATTCTCACCCTGTTTCACAAATTGAGATTGTGACAATCTCTCTCTTGCTGTTTGCTGTGCAGAAACACTATTGACAAAGCCAATCATCAACAATGCTACCGTCAAATTGAAAATTATATGTCTCATATTATATATCTTAGTCTTTAATAAAACACCACATCATTACCCAAGCCTTACCTCAATAACGGCAATTTCTCTTTCGCTACCATCAGGACCAATAGCCTTCACGCCCGAAATATAGAAATAAGCACCACGCTGCAATCTTCGTATCTGTTCCTTTTGTCTTGCCGAAAATTTATTTCCATCAGATACCTCAGGAATAGCATTACCCATCGAGTCAAAGAAGATTGTTCTAAAACTGGTAACCCTAAACGGAATATTTAAAATACCATCATCAATAGCCGCCTTTATACCATCAGCG
>CAZSKF010000141.1:0-5074 GCA_964607405.1 uncultured Proteiniphilum sp.
AATCTAATCCTTTTTCTTTATTTTTGTTCTGTAAATCAATAAAGAACACTGATTATGAAAGATTTTTTCAAAATGATGTTAGCCTCAGCTGTAGGCTTTATTATAGCAAGCTTTGTGTTTTCACTAATATCTATGCTTGTGTTTTTCGGACTTATAGGGTCTATGGCTGAAACTGTTGGCAAGCAACAAGCTTTTGCCGCACAACCCAATTCTGTGCTAAACCTAAGATTGGATGGCATGATTCAGGAGCGTGTTGCTGAGAGCGATCCATTTACAGAACTTATAGGTGGTTCTGCTACTCCGATGGGGTTGAATGACATCGTAGGCGCAATCAGGAAAGCAAAAAGTAATGATAATATTAAAGGAATATATTTGGATGTTCGCATGTTTTCTGCTTCAAGCGCTACTCTTTTTGAAATCAGAAATGAATTGAATAGCTTCAAAGAAAGTGGCAAGTTTATTGTTGCATATGCGGATAATTATTTTCAAAGTGGATATCTTCTAGCTTCAATTGCAGATAAAATAGCTATTAACCCACAAGGATCACTTGACTTGCATGGGTTGTCTTCAACTCCTCTTTTCTACAAAGATGCCCTTGATAAATTAGGAGTCAAAATGCAATTGTTTAAAGTTGGGACATACAAGTCTGCAACCGAGCCGTTTACTCAAACCGAAATGAGCGAGGCTAATAGAGAACAGGTTTCTTCCTTCCTGCAAGACATTTGGAGCTTTATGAAGAAGGATATAGCTGATTCAAGAAATTTGGCAGTTCAGGACATAGATGCTATTGCCGACGAGTTCCCAATGTTTCGCAAAGCAGATTACTTGTTAGAAAGAAATCTGGTTGATACAATATTATATGAAACTGAAATGAAGAATTATGTTCGTGAACTTTTAGGTATAGAAAGAGATGCTTCGATTAAATCTGCTACTGTTGCAGATATGAAAAATCTTAAGTCCAAGAGTATCAAAAAGTCTTCAAATTCAATAGGGCTTTTATATGCTGTAGGAAATATCACTTCAGGAAATGGAACAAACGGCATTCAAGACAAGTATCTGGTTAATCAGATTGAAAAACTAAGAAAGGATAAGGATATAAAAGCAGTAGTTCTTCGTGTCAACTCCGGCGGAGGAAGTGCTTATGCTTCAGAGCAAATATGGAAAGCAATTTCTGAGCTTAAAGAAGAAAAACCGGTAGTGGTTTCTATGGGTGATCTTGCAGCCTCAGGAGGATATTATATTGCATGTAATGCAGACAAAATTATAGCAAGTCCTACAACTATCACCGGGTCTATTGGTATATTTGGTATGTTCCCAAATGTGTCAGGAGTGCTAAAGAAAGTTGGAGTCTCGGCTGATGTAGTTAAAACTAACGAGTTTGCTGATTTCGGAAATATATCACGTGGCTTTAATGATTCAGAGTCTCAAATGCTGCAAACCTATATTAATAATGGTTATGACCTGTTTCTTACAAGATGCGCAGAAGGACGTGGTATGAACAAAGATAGTCTTGCTCTTTATGCAGAGGGCAGAGTTTGGACAGGGAATCAAGCAAAAGAGATAGGCTTGGTTGACGAACTTGGTGGAATCGAGGATGCTATAAAAGCAGCTGCAGAACTAGCAAATTTGGGAAAAAGCTATGCAGTTTATGAATATCCAAAAATGAAGTCTGCTATTGAGGAGCTATTAAATAAAAATAAAGAAGAGCTAATTGTGAAATCAGCAAGAGAATGGCTTGGGGCTAATTTTGATGTTTTCATGATGCTCAAGGATGTGGAAACTGAAGATTTTATGCAAGCACGCATGCCTTTTGACTTAAATATAAAATAACTCCAGACATATTATATATGAGTATTCTCACTTCAAAAATTAGAAAACTATTATTGCCATTTTCATGGCTATATGGGATTGTGGTGAATATTCGTAATTGGATGTATGACAGGAAAATTTTAAAGCAATACAAATATAATATCCCTGTTATTTGTGTTGGCAATATCACTGTTGGTGGTACAGGCAAAACACCTCATATTGAGTATTTGATAGAATTATTATCAGAACAGTATAAGGTTGGTGTTTTGAGTAGGGGATATAAGCGCAAGAGTAAAGGATTTAAAGTCGTTAATGTGGAGTCTCGACCTGAAGATGCCGGAGATGAACCATTGCAAATAAAACAGAAGTATCCACATGCCTTCGTATATGTTGATAAAGATAGAAAAGGAGCAATAGAAAGGATACTTTCTTTTGACAAAGATCAAAGGCCGGATGTCATATTACTTGATGATGGATATCAGCATAGACGTGTCCAGCCCTCTCTGTCTGTTCTGTTGGTTGATAGTAACCGCCCTATCCACGAAGACTTATTTTTGCCTGCGGGAAATCTTCGTGACTCTTTTAGATCCCGACACAGAGCATCAATAGTCATAGTGACTAAAAATCGAAAGGATATGTCGCCAATCGAATTTAGAATTTGCGAAACAAATCTAGATCTTTTCCCATTTCAGAAGTTATATTTTTCATCTTTTGATTATGGTATGTTGCATCCGGTCTTTCCTAATTCAGATTTTATCAGCACTGAAGCTATAGATCTTAAAGCGCAAAACGTGCTAATGGTCACAGGTATTGCTGTGCCTGGTCCATTAAGAGAATATCTTTCTGATAAGGTGCTGAGTATTAAGGAGCTCTCTTTTCCGGATCATCATAATTTCAATAAAAAGGATATTGAGGTTATTTCAGATGAATTTTCCGAAATAGGACCACAAGAGAGCAAGATAATAATTACAACCGAAAAAGATGCCACAAGATTAAAGGCATTAAATTATATAGATGAGGATATAAAAAAGAAAATGTATTATATACCCATCGAAGTAGTATTTTTAAAGAACAAAGATAAAGAATCATTTAATAAAAAAATTATCAAACATGTTAGAAACTATCAAACAAACAGCTGATTATTTAAAGGGAAGAATTGGAGAGATACCAAATGTTGCTATTATTTTGGGTACCGGGCTTGGTGAACTAGTTCATGAAATCAAGGATGCAACCGAGATTCCTTACACGGAAATTCCAAATTTTCCTGTCTCTACTGTTGAAGGTCACAGCGGCAAATTAATAGTAGGTTCGCTTGGTAGCAAAAAGGTTTTGGCTATGCAAGGACGCTTTCATTATTATGAAGGGTATAATATGAAGCAAGTAACATTTCCGATACGAGTGTTTCAAGCATTAGGAATTGAGTATCTGTTTGTGTCTAACGCTGCAGGCGGAATGAACTCTAGCTTCGATGTAGGAGATATCATGCTTATCGAAGATCATATCAATCTATTTCCAGAGCACCCGTTGCATGGCAAGAATCATGAAGAGTTGGGAACACGCTTCCCCGACATGAGCGAGGCATATAACAAAGAGTTGAGACTAATGGCGATGGAAATTGCTAAAGAAAAAAATATTAAGCTTCAGCACGGAGTATATATTGGTTTAACAGGTCCTACATTCGAGACACCTGCCGAATATAATTGGCTGCGTATTATAGGAGGTGATGCTGTGGGTATGTCAACTGTACCTGAGGTAATTGTTGCAAATCATGCTAAAATGAAAGTACTTGCTTTTTCAATAATAACTGATTTAGGGGTTATTGGTAAAATCGTTGAGGTTTCTCATGAGGAGGTACAAATTGCAGCAAAAGAGGCGCAACCCAAAATGGCCGAAATTATGCGTACAATCGTAGATCGAATCTAGTTTTCTTAAAATAAACATTAGAGTAAACAAGTGAACCCATATCATGGGTTCCTTGTTTACTTTTTTTATACATATTAATTTATTGCAAATATGCGAACAGAAATATCAGAGTTGGGTGAGTTTGGTCTAATCCGACATCTCACAAAAGACATAAAACTTACACAGCCAACAACAGTAAAAGGAGTTGGTGACGATGCGGCTATAATAGATAATAAAGAAAAACAAACACTAGTTTCAACAGATCTTCTACTTGAAGGAATTCATTTTGATCTTATTTACACACCACTCAAGCACCTTGGATATAAGGCGGCGGTTGTCAACTTTTCTGATATATATGCCATGAATGGTTTGCCGCAGCAAATTACCGTGTCACTGGGAATCTCAAAAAGATTTTCTGTCGAAGACCTTGAAGAATTCTATGCAGGGGTCATGCTGGCATGTCAAGTATATGGAGTTGACCTAGTTGGAGGTGATACTTCTTCATCGCTGACGGGATTCACAATATCAGTAACCTGTGTGGGTATAGCCAATAGCGATGATATCACAACAAGAGATGGCGCAAAAGAAACCGATCTGATATTTGTTTCAGGAGATTTGGGTGCAGCTTATATGGGGCTTCAGTTACTTGAGAGAGAAAAACGAGTCTTTTCAGGCAATGAAGAGCAACAACCTGATTTTGGAGGCAAAGAATATATTCTCGAGCGGCAACTAAAACCTGAAGCCCGAAAGGACATTGTGAAATTCCTTGCCGATAATAAAATCAAGCCAACATCAATGATTGATGTTTCAGATGGACTTTCGTCTGATATATTACATATCTGTACCCAGAGCAATGTGGGATGTAGAATTTTTGAAGAACGGTTACCTATTGATTTTCAAACCGCCTCAATGGCCGAAACCTTCAATATGAATGTTACAACCGTAGCACTTAATGGAGGTGAAGACTATGAGCTTTTATTTACAGTTCCGCTCTCTCTTCATGATCAGGCTATTGCAATTCCCGGAGTGCATCTAGTCGGACATATTTCTGCGGCTGAGGATGGTTGTGCATTGGTTACGCGTGATGGTCAGCATATGGAGCTAAAAGCTCAAGGATGGAGTCAATTGTAATGATTAAATAAAAAAACTTTCACTTTTCTATAATAAAGTTTTGTGGGTTTAAAAAAAGAGACTATCTTTGCAATCGCAATTCAGAAATGAATACGCAACAATCTAGCAGAAATGCTGGTGCCATAGCTCAGTTGGTAGAGCAAAGGACTGAAAATCCTTGTGTCCCCGGTTCGATTCCTGGTGGCACCACCCAAAAAGCCGATACTTTTTAAGTATTGGCTTTTTTTATTTT
>CAZSKF010000142.1:0-5066 GCA_964607405.1 uncultured Proteiniphilum sp.
CACCAATTAACTTTTCCACCCCCAATAATACTCATATATTAATATTGAGAATGATATTTTATAATATATCAAACTAAATATCAACTCCTTTGTTTTATTTTTAGAAACAACTAATAATACAAGGCAATATGACCACATTCCAAATTAAATTCCATCTTAAATACGTAGCCATAGTAATTACAATAGTATTAATGGCCGGTTGCGGAAGCAGCCGCAAAGTAGTTGGCACCATAGCCGACCGCCCCGTAACCATACTGGCAGTAAACGACATGCACGCCGCCATCGACAACTTTCCCCGCTTTGCATTCATGATAGACAGCCTTCGCGCCATATATCCCGACATGCTATTAATATCAGGCGGCGACAACCAAACAGGCGGCCCCGTAAACGACCAATACCAACCCAAAGGCTACCCAATGATAGCACTCATGAATGCCGTAGGCTTTGACTTCTCGGTAGTGGGCAATCACGAATTTGACACCTCACAAGAAGGCCTTGCCACACTGTTAGACAGCGCCCAGTTTGACTTCATTTGCGCCAATGCCACCCCTCCCCAAGGCAGCAAAATCAAGTTCAAGCCCTACAAATTCATCACCATGCCCAACGGTGCCAAGTTGGCCTTCACCTCAGTGCTGGATATAAACAAAACCGGCATACCCGACTCACACCCCGGCAATGTAATAGGCTTTAGATTTGACAACCCCTTTGACACAGGCGTGCAACTAGTACACCTCAAAGACAGCGCCGACATCCTCATCTATGTCAACCACTTTGGATATGAAAACGACGTAGAGCTCACAAGCATGCTCCCTGCCAATAGAGTTGACCTGATAATAGGCGGCCACTCACATACCAAAATAGCAAACGAAGAGATACACAATGGAATACTAATCACCCAAGCCGAAAGAAAACTAAAATATGCCACACTAATAGAGCTAAACCTGAAACCCGACGGAACCGTTGAGCGACGCATGAAGCTAATGGACGTGGGCAAAAAAGGCAACAAAAACAAAGACATTCAAGCACTAGTTGATAAATTTAACGACAACCCCATCCTCAACGAAAAAATAGCAATAGCCGAAGCAGAGTTCAACACATTTGAGCACGTAGGCTACCTAATGGTAGATGCACTACGCATAGGCACCAATAGCGACATAGCACTAATAAACCCCGGAGGAGTACGCATCAATCATATCGACAAAGGCGACATCACAATAAAAGACGTATATAGCGCCGACCCCTTTGGCAACGAAATAGTAGTTTACAACCTCACCGGCCACGAACTAAAAAACCTATACTTCGCCGCCTTCCCCATGGACGAAGACATCCCCCTAATCCCATCAGGCATCAAAACAGTGTATCTCCTCACCAAAGATGGACAAATGGAAGATGTGGAATTCTATAACCCCGACGGCACAGCATTTGATATGGACAAAACATACACAGTAGCCGTCAACAGCTACATAGCCACCTATGAATTTGAGAAAGAAGACAACGGAACCACCCTATTTCAAGGCACAGCCGAAAACATGATTGAATATCTTAAGCAAGTAAAAACAGTGGCCGGATATGAAAACGAAGAAAGAATAACCGCCGAAACGGTAGTACCCCAAGCCCTTTAAACCATAACAGAGAAGAACGGTCCTACCAGCGAACTAATAAAACTAAATAAGATATTGAATAAGAAACCCAAACCAAACTTAACCCTTACGCAGCTGTTCAAAAAAGTGAGCAGCTACGTAAGGCCCTACAAATGGCTCATTGTAGCCACACTCATCCTCACCATCATTGGCTCACTGATGGCGCAAGTTAATGCACACGTGCTGCGCTACACCGTCGATCAAGTAAACACCCTGGTAGAATCAGGCAAAAGCACACTCATCAATCTGCTCGACAAGTTTTACGAACCCGACAAAGGCACCATCACACTTGACGGAATAGACCTCAAAGAATACAACACAGAATACCTTCGCAACAATATAGGGCTAGTTCTGCAAAAGAACCACATCTTCAAAGGATCAATAGAAGAAAACATACTATACGGAAACCCCGCGGCAAGCAAAGAAGAGATAATAGAAGCAGCCACAAAAGCATACATACACGAGCAGATAATGGAACTGCCCGACGGTTACCAATCGCAAGCCAACCTACTATCAGGCGGGCAACAACAGCGTATAGCCATAGCCCGACTATTCTTAAAAAATCCGCCAATAATATTCTTAGACGAACCCACAGCCAGCCTTGATGCCATAGCCACAGAGCAAATAAAACTAAGCCTCGATGCAATCAAGAAAGACAGAACTGTGATAATAATCTCACACAGCATTTCGCAAATTATAGATGCAGAAAATGTGGTGGTATTAGAAAAAGGCCGCGTAGTGGAACAAGGCACACACGAACAGCTATACGAAAACCAATCCGTCTATTATGAAATATTCAATGCAATGGCAAACAGCCTCAACATTGACAAAATCACAAAAACGATGGTTGACTAAAAGCCCCCCTCGCCATCACGCCATATTACCCGCCTCCACATACAGCTCGTGAGCAAAGCGCCTAATATTCAGCAACAGCAACATAGTGCGCGTGGGATGCTCATTACGAATCTCCTCAGCATCCCTCAGCTCCAGCGGCGATGCACCTTTGGCCTGACCCTTATTTATAAGCAAATCGTGAGCATCACACAATACACGACTAATCTCGTGACACACCACCAAGTTCTCCTCATAAATCTTATTATTCTTATTGTGAGCCCCAAATGCCGAGATATACGACAGCGTAGTATGATTTAGATAAGTAAGCCTAAACGCCTGCTCCTGAAAATACTTAGCCCGGCGCGGCTCCACCTTAATACTCTGCCAAGCGGCAGTGAGCGCATTATCAGCCTGATGCGCAGCCTGTCGCAACTCATTATACCTATCCTCATCAATACCTTCGGTGTAGATAGCCTCAAAATACTTCTCGTTACACTCCAAAGCAGTAGAAAGCAATTGAGACAAATTTCTATATTGCCAATCGGGCAATATAAACCTAACAGACAAATAGGCCAACACCGACCCAATCACAGTGTGAAGCATCCTTGGCCCCATCACCTCTATACCCTGATCAAGTTGAATATTAAACAGCGTGATAACCAATATTGTAACAAATATCACAGCAATAGCATACTTATGCTTGGTGTAGTAGAAAAACAGATAATACGACAACAGCAACAAGATAATATGTCCCGCCAAAGTAGGCATAATCTGCACAAGCAATATACCCGCCACCACCCCATACAGAGTGCCAAACACACGCTCCACAAACCGCTGACGCGTGCTCACAAAGCTTTGCTGCAACACCAAAAGCGAAGTCAGCAATATCCATTCACCCTTTTCCAGCTCAAAGAAATAAAGCAACCCATAGCCCACCAGCAAACTAATACTCAACCTAAGGGCATACTTAAAACGAGGATTATTACGATCAAACAACGATAATATACGCTTCTTGACCGACATAGGCTCATAGTCTGAAGGCACCATATCCGTAACCACCGGCTTGTCAATCTCACTCATAATATGCTCCATCTCAGTAAGATTGGCAAACAAAAGCGATAGCGCCGCATACTGATTATCATCCTTATGAATAGACATCATCTCGGTAAGAGCAGCCAAAGTCCACTGCAACGAAATAGGATGCTTATACGGCTTATTAGTCAACAAACACTCCGAATACTGACTCACCGCCTGCGAAATCTCCGAAAGCAACTGCCCCAGCCCCTCCACCAATTTAATATTATCAGTTTTAGAACTCAGCAAATCATAACTCTCATGGCTAGAAGCCGCCCTCTCGTGCAGCTGTTGCAAAATAAGCCACTGAGTATAATAACTACCCAACTCCTCACTCTGCTTGCCAATCTCACTGGCATAGCTCCTCAGCGCACGATGCGTACGCTTAATAGCCTGCACCAGCTCAATATTCTTTTGCGCAAGCTGATTTCTCACAAAGTCCTGAGTAGCCCCATCACTAGGAAACAACCTCGACTTAATTTTTATATACTGCCCCAAGTGCCTAAAACCTATCGACAGCTCCTCCTGAAGCGGACGCCAAGGCCTATTCATAAGCAATAACAGCGATATCACACCATAAAACAGCGCACCCGCCGCAAGCGCCGCAGGCTGCACATACCAAGGATTCTTCATCCCCAATCCCAGCATAGCATATATCGACACCAGCAAAGTACCAAACGTGATACCCCTATACCTTTCGTTGATGCCCCCAATCATAATAAACAGGAATGAAGAGCAAAACAGCCCAATGGCAAACGGAATAGGATAAGGATTAAGCAACTCAACCGAAACACTAGAAATCAGAAACCCCAGGATGGTAAGCCCCAATGACTTCACCCTCCCTTTCGGATGGTCGTCCGTTTCGGCAATGGCGCCCCCCAAAATACCCAGAGCCAGCGTGCCCCCCAAAATTGCATTACCCATCAATATGGCAGGAATAAGCAGTATCGAAACCGACACCACCACCTTAAGCCCCATCAATCTATTGGGATGCTGCCAAAATTTTCTAATCCAAAAATCCGAAATAAAAATACGCAAGTTCTTGAAATAGTTGCTCATATATTCTTTTTGTATCTTAAGCTATGTATAAAAAAAATGTTTAGGCGTAAAGATACAACAAATACTTGCATATTGATATACTTGTCGTTATCTTCACAGCTTATTAATCAGGTGAAATCACATCAAAACAATGAAAGCAAAAGTAATCATAACAAGAGGAACAGATGGTCGATATCAGGCTAATATGGAGTTTTACGAGCAACTTAGTTTTGGATTGTTTGGAGAAGGAGACTCTGTTGAAGAAACTATAGCAGACTTCCATGTATGCGTAGCAGATATGAAGGCATTGTATTTAGATAAAGGCAAGGAATTTCCCGAGCTAAAGTTTGAATTTACGCATTAATACACATACACTCTAAATAACACCGCCCCCGATTTATTTCGGAGGCGGTGTTTTATTTATATCTAGTGCGTGCAAGCTCAATAAAACTCCGCAATCACAAAAACATTATTACTATC
>CAZSKF010000143.1:0-3540 GCA_964607405.1 uncultured Proteiniphilum sp.
CAGTTTCTTTCGCCGGATGATTACAACAACATTGAGAGATTTGCAAAGGCATTGCTGAGTGAAGATCCTTTCAACCTGCGTGCACTGAATGCTTTGATGCTTGTTTATGCTCAAAACGATAATACTGAACAGTATAAAATCACTACACAAAAACGTGACATAGTGCAACGTGCCATTGCCAGCTCGGGCGACGGAATGAATAAAAAATCAGCATATTATGTGATTAAAGTAGCACATGAATATGACATTTTAAACTTCCTAGGATTTAAGTATGGTGGCAGCGAGAAGCTGGAAAAGAATAGCAAGTGCAACTCTATGACAGTTGCCAAAAACCCATTTGATATCGACAAGATATATTTTAATATTGCCCCTGTGATGGATTTTGCCAGAAGAAAAGGAGGAGGCAAATTCAAATTGTAAGTCAAATATTTTTATCTTTGCTCAATAAAGAAAGATTAAAATGGAACTTCAACAAAGAATAGAAAGTCTTTTTGTGGAACAAAAGCAAAATTGGGCACAGTTAGATTCGGCTATTAAGCAATTGGGCAATATTAGCACCAAAGAGTTTAACTGGGGCGACGACAACAAAGTTGTAATACAATTTAACCCTGCAAGAGTGGTATCGTCTACTGCAAAAGTGGATGCCGCTAGTATTGAAGAGAGGCCTTGTTTTCTTTGCGAAAAAAACAGACCCAATGTGCAAAAGGGAATTGAGTTTTTGGATAAGTATATTATTCTGGCTAATCCATTCCCAATATTGGATAATCACTTGACTATTGCTTTGCATTCGCACGTGCCACAAAGAATCAGAAAGAAGATAGGTGATATATTATCGTTGGCAGAGCAGCTCCCAGATTATATTATCTTTTACAACGGGCCAAAGTGTGGAGCTTCTGCACCAGACCACTTTCATATGCAGGCGGGATTAAAAAGTGATATACTGATGCAGGGGTATAATGAATTGAGAGCTTGCTTAATTATAGAAGGTGACACAAAAGAGGATGTAGAATCTGACTTTGAGGATGTATATCATTATTTGAGCAAAAGGCAGCCTGATGAAGATGAGCCTATGATGAATATTATAGCTTTTGTAGATCAAGGCAAATATGTATTACATATATTCCCCAGAAAGGCACACAGACCCGGACAATATCACGATTCAGGCAAAAGACAACTAATGATTAGCCCTGGCGCAATAGATATGGCGGGACTGATAATAACAGTTAGGGAAGAAGATTTTAATAAAATAAGAAAAGAAGATATAGAAGATATATATTCGCAGGTATCAATGTCAATAATATAATAGTCTTTGATGTTTATATACTTCGTGAATCATAATTAATATTGGAATGGAAATAGCAGATATAGTTATACAGAGAATTGAGGAAACAGATAATCCGAAGAAACCCTATAATACACTTGTTTGTTTCTCTTTGGACGAGATGGGAATTGCTATAAGCAAACTAAACCAACTCTTAATAGGAGGTAAACAAAACAAATTGACTACCACAACACTACTCAACCTACTGGATGAGAAAGATGCTGATAAAATTGAAGATGAGCATATCTATAGAGCAAATCTTCTATCAAAAATTATGGGAGAACAGGATGGTGGGGACAAAAGCACCGTCAGAACATTTGTGAAACACTCTGATAACTTTGTTGATGAGATTACCAAAACTGCTGAAGAGCAAAATTGTGATTTTATACTATGGGGCATAGGACCTAATGTTTTTAACTCTCCTATATGGGAAAAATATAAGAAACTCAAAGAGAACAGCCTTGCCAACGAGGAAGACTATATTAAGGAACTAGGACAGTGCGAAACTAAGACATTAAGAATTACCACAAACCTCTTTAACAAAAGTGACAAAACTGTTGGTGTATTGGTGGGTGCCGGTTTTAATATAATAAAAAATGTATTTGTTCCTATTCTTAAAAAAGAGGATATTAGCATTTTTACATACATAAATCAAATTGCAAAGAATCCGAATGTAAACATTATAGTTTGGGATGCTATTGGTATTATTGAAAACAATAATAAGATTCAAAAAATATTTTCATCAATTTCCAAGAAAGCAGAGGGCAAGTTTAAACTTTGGAACAACAATAATAAGATTTCAACGGAATTCATGAATGAGCAAGACTTAATGCTCATAGCACATTCAGGATGGGAGAGATTGATTAATACTCCACTTTGCTGGATAAATAACATGCCTTCTACTTTGATTATAAAAGACAAAAAAAGATGACTCTGACACAAGCAAAAAAAGAATATTCAAGTGCTATCAACTTCATAGAGAAAGGTGAAATAAAAAACGCTTTCGATAAATTAAAATTAATGGCTGACGAGTTGCAGAATTGGTCAGTAATTGATAAAATAGACGGCCTTGAGACCAATTATAAATATATGATCCATTATTTTGTGGAAGGAAAGGAAGATCCCGAACAGAAGAATGTATATTATCATATGATTAGAGATTTGTACTTGATTGCCGACAATTTATTGGAGCAAATCTTTGTTCGAGACAGCTCTCATTTGTTTTATGAACGGAAACGATTGGCCAATGTTCATCAGGCAATCTCTACAGAAGAGTACTCTGAAATGTTTATAAAAATAAGAGACAACCTATCTGTAACGGAACTGATGCCCGAAGGTGAAGATAAACACAATAGAGTAAAAAAGCTGCAAAGTGAGTCTGAGAGTTTATCAAAAGACCTGTTTAATTTTATTTTCATTTCAGGACAGGCTGTTAATGGTCAGGTAGAAAGTTTGGATAAGCTTTTCAATACAAACTATATTCCAATCACTACTCGAAGCATAATGGTATCGGCGCTTACTCTTAATATATTGCAGCGCTTTGATAAGAGAAAAATAGAACTACTGTTTAATTTATGCAATCACGACGAACCCAACATAGCTGTTAGGGCAATCACGGGCCTTATACCTATCTTGAGACAGTATAAAAATAGATGGAACTATTATCCGGTTTTGTCGAGCAGAACAGAACTACTATCTGATGATGCTTTGTTTGTGCGCAGATTTATGAAGGCTATACTTGAATTTATTCAAGCACACGAAACAGAGAAAATCACTAAAAAGCTGACAGAAGAGATTCTGCCTGAAATGATGAAACTAAGCCCCATGATTGGCAAGAAAATTAATCTGGAAGAATGGATGGGAGAAACAGGGCTGGAGGATAAAAACCCGGAGTGGCAAAAAATACTAAAAGATTCGGGACTGAGTAATAAACTTGAGGAATTTTCTAACCTACAAATGGGAGGTGCCGACATTTTCCATTCGACATTCTCAAATTTGAAGAGTTATCCATTCTTTAGTGAAATCAGTAACTGGTTCTTTCCTTTTGATATGAGTCATAGCTCTCTTCAAGGATTGCTTAGCGACAAGAGTGAGGCTGACGACCTGTTAACACCAATGCTTAGCACATCAATGATGTGTAATTCTGATAAGTACTCACTGTGCTTTAGCATAATGCAAATGCCTGAGCAGTATCGCAAAATGATGATATCTCAGATAGG
>CAZSKF010000143.1:3640-4997 GCA_964607405.1 uncultured Proteiniphilum sp.
CTCAGATAATTGATAATAAACCAAATGCCAACGACTATCTGAATGCCGGCCATGTAGAGTTGTGCCAAAATAATATGCTTGAAGCAGTTGAGAAGTACTCACAAGCGGTAAAACTATTAGAAGGGTTTGACAAATTCCTAACCATGTTTAATGAAGACATGTCTGAGCTGATTAAAGCAGGAATTAGCCTAGAATACCTTCCATTATTATTAGATAAAATCAGATACGATTCTCTATAATCAATACTGAATATGCCTTGCTTCATTTTCATCAATAAACAAATAGCTCATAAGAGTGTTGAATACATGATTTAAAAGTGATGAATAATGAAACAAGATATAGTAAATAGAGAAGATGTAATATTGTTTGTAGATACTTTTTATGGTAAAGTAATGACCGACGAAGTCATAGGGTTTATATTTAGTGATGTAGCAGGTATTGACTGGAGCAAGCATTTGCCTAAAATGTATAACTTTTGGAGTTCACTACTGTTTGGAGAACGGAACTACTCGGGCAACCCCATGAGAATACATGTGGCACTAAGCAAACTCACTGAAATGAATGAAAAACAGTTTGGGGCATGGCTCATACTATTTAATGAAACTATAGATGAGTTGTTTGAAGGAGAGAAAGCCAATGAGGCAAAAGCCAGAGCATCAAAGATTGCATCATTAATGCAAACCAACATTAGACTAAGTGCGCAAGATTCTTTTTTAAAGACAGCAAATAACTAATAGAATAATTTACCCCAATATTATATGAAAAGATTAATAATTCTACGACATGCCAAATCATCTTGGGATAATGCAGATGTGAGCGACTACGATCGCAAACTAAACAAAAGAGGAGAAAAGAGCGCCGAACTGATGGGTGAGTTTCTGGCAGCAAAACAAGGTAATGTTGATTTAATATTATCATCTTCTGCAGTGAGAGCATTTAGCACTGCCAGAATAGTGTCACAGAAGCTTAATTATAATATTGATGAGATAGAAACAACCAAGAAGCTATACTTGGCTTGGGTTAATGATATACTAAAAACTATATATTCTATTTCGGATAATGCAGATAGCTGTATATTGGTGGGACACAACCCCGGATTGACTGACCTGGTAAATCACTTTGGTGTGCGGCTGGACAACTTACCAACTGCATCAGTAGTATGCTTCGAGTTTGAAGCACAAAGCTGGGAAGACATATCAAGAGAAAATGCCGACTTGAAATGGTTTCAAATGGCAAGAGATCTTTGATTGTAGTTTTACATTCCCGGCAAGAATAGACCTATATCACCCACGGGCATGTTGTAATGATTAGCAACGTAAGAGTTCACCATCTTGCCCGAATACATATAAAATCCTGA
>CAZSKF010000144.1:0-4995 GCA_964607405.1 uncultured Proteiniphilum sp.
CAATACGACGTTGAAACTTAAGTGATGTACCTGTAATTCTACGTGGAAGGATTTTACCTTGCTCGTTTAAGAATTTTTTCAAGAAGTCAGGATCTTTATAGTCGATATATCTGATACCATTCTTTTTGAAACGACAATACTTTTTCTTTTTAATGTCCACCGATACGGGAGTCAAATATCTGATTTCTGATTGCTTTGCCATTTCTTAGTCCTCCTTTTCTTCTGATTTAACTTCTTCTGTCACTACTTCAACAGTTTCTTTCTTGCCGCCTTTGTTGCGTCTTCTTTTCTCAGCATACTCTAACATGAACTTGTCTTGTTTGATAGTTAAGAAACGAATCACGCGCTCGTCACGACGGAAGTTTACTTCCAATCTGTCGATAACAGAGGCATTTGCATTGAATTCTAAAAAGATGTAGAACCCTGTTGATTTTTTGTCGATGGGATATGCAAGCTTGCGTAGTCCCCAGCTTTCTTCGTTTACGATTTCGGCCCCTTGATCTGTAAGGAGGGTTTTGAATTTTTCAACCGCTTCCTTCATCTGTGCATCAGACAAAACGGGAGTCAAAATGAAAACGGTTTCGTAATTGTTCATACTCAAATGAATTAATAAATTAATAATTTAGTTTCGAAAAATATATTTTCGGTGTGCAAAGATACAATAAAGGAAATTAACTGCAAAAGAAATGGAGCCTTAAGTGATTGATTGATTTGTGCTTTGGCTCTCGTGCCTGTTTGTGTGCCGTTCGTAAAGTGTGCATGTGCCACTATACATATTGCAAAATGGCTAATTAGCGTGGCAACAAAATGATAAACCAATTAATTGTAGTACTTTTGCCGAAAATATAGATCACAGATGAGAAAGATTGAAGAATTTGAAATTATGTCGCCCGTGGGTTCATACGAATCTTTGATGGCGGCTATTCAAGGTGGAGCTGATTCCATCTATTTTGGTATTGAGGGATTAAACATGCGTGCTCGTTCGGCTAATAACTTCACAATTGACGACCTGCACGAGATTGTTAGAATCTGCAAGGAGAATAATTTGAAAAGCTATCTTACTGTCAACACTATTATTTATGATAATGATATGGAGTTGATGTATAAGATTGTGAATGCTGCCAAGGAGGCTAATTTGTCTGCCATCATTGCTTCGGATGTGGCGGTGATGATGTATGCCCGCCAGATTGGTGTGGAGGTGCATCTTTCTACTCAGCTTAATATCACCAATACAGAGTCGCTTAAGTTTTACGCACAGTTTGCCGATGTTGTAGTATTGGCGCGCGAGCTAAACCTAGATCAGGTTGCTTCTATATATAAAGATATTGTGGAGCAGGAGATAAAAGGACCGTCGGGCGAATTGATTCGCATAGAGATGTTCTGTCACGGTGCTTTGTGCATGGCTGTGTCGGGCAAGTGTTATTTGAGTTTGCACGAAAAGAATCGTTCGGCTAATCGTGGTGATTGCAATCAGATCTGTCGCCGTGGATACACCGTTAAAGATAAGGATGGGGACATAGAGCTTGATATTGATAATGAGTATATCATGTCGCCCAAGGATTTAAAGACTATTCATTTTATGAATAAGATGATGGATGCGGGTGTTAGGGTATTCAAGATTGAGGGTCGCGCACGTGGTCCTGAATATGTTAGCATTGTAACATCGTGCTACAAGGAGGCTGTGAAGGCTTATATTGATGGCACATTTGAGGAGGATAAAATTGCTGTTTGGGATGAGAAGCTGTCAACGGTGTTCAACCGTGGTTTTTGGGATGGTTATTATCTTGGTCAGCGTCTTGGCGAATGGACGCATCGTTATGGATCTGGTGCTACAAAGCGTAAGGTGTATGTGGGCAAGGCTGTTAAGCATTTCTCTAACATTGGCGTTACGGAGTTTCTGGTTGAGGCGCAGCCTATTGCTGAGGGTGAGGAGTTACTAATCACGGGGCCTACCACCGGTGCAATATTCATCACTGCTGAGGATATGCGTGTGGAATTGAAAAATGTATCGGAAGTAGCGAAAGGTGAGAGTTTCTCTATCAAAACAACTGAGAAGATTAGACCCAACGACCAACTTTATAAGATGGTTGCTGCCAATAGGCGTGGCACTGCTCATGAGCGATAGTGATATCTATCAATAAATTATGGCCCGTTCAAAATAACATCTGATGTTACTTTGAACGGGCTTTTATTTTATGCAAATAATTTGAAGTGATGCAATAAATTATTAAATTGCAGTCATTATACAAAAAGATTTAAACAAATAAGAAGAAATTATGATTAGAAAAATTTTATTATCTGCAGTGGCTGGATCATTGATGCTGTTGTCATGTCAAAATCCTTCTGTTGATCAGAATGTAACAAGTGAAGAGAATCGAGGTGAAGTGTCTTTTAAAGATTATGGGGGTGAGCCATTAGTCATTAATATTGAAGATTATACTTTGGAGAATGACTTGTTTAGGAGAGCTCTCTGGACGGGAGATCTTTTTCAGCTAACAGTAATGTCTATCCCTGTTGGCGGTGAAGTTGGGTTGGAGATGCATGATGATGTGGAGCAGTTCTTAAGAGTTGAAGCTGGCGAAGCGCGTGTTATGATGGGCGACAGCGAAGATAATTTGGATTTTGTGGTAGATGCTAGTGATGATGACATTATATTAGTGCCGTTGGGTAAGTGGCATAACGTCATAAATGTAGGCACAGAGCCATTAAAGTTGTATTCTATTTATGCAAAACCTGAACATGCCTTTGGTACCATACATAAAGACAAAGCTGAGTCTGATGCCGATCATCATCATTAAGAAATGACTTGATCATATATAATAATTAATTGCATGGAGGCACTTTGTGTATAAAACAAAGTGTCTCCTTTTTTTATTGTGCCCACACAAACCCCTTTATCTTGGGATTCTTATTCAATCCTTCGACCAGGTCGTCAAGAGCCTTATTATCTTTGCTTCTAAATTTCATATGATAGGTTACGTCACTGTTGTTTTTCTCTATTCTGTATGATTGCACTTGTATGTCTTTGCCCTCGGTGAGGGTGTTAATAAACTTGGGGCTGTTTTCGCTAGCGTCGGTTGTCACTTTCAGGGTGATGTGTCTGAATCGTTTTGAAAATCTTCGCTCCAGTGGATGCAAAGCCCACAGTATCACTAGGGCAATAGCCGTGGTGGCAGCCGCTGCAAAATACATTCCTCCACCCGTGGCAAGACCAATTGCGGCAACGGTCCACAACCCTGCGGCGGTGGTTAGCCCCCTTACGGTGCCTTGTTTTAGAAATAGAATGGCACCTGCACCAATAAAACCAATGCCGCTTACCACCTGCGCTGCCACACGTGATGGATCGAGGTCCACATTCTCTGTGCCCAGTATGTCGCTAAAGCCAAAGGCCGACACAATCATGATGAGGCAGGCACCCACGCACACCATCATGTGCGTTCTCATGCCTGCTGCCCAGTCTATGCGCTCTCTTTCGAGGCCTATGAGTGCCCCAAATATGGAGGCTATTACCAATCTTATCAATATTTCGTATGTAGTTATCATGTCAGTAATTATTTATCATTTTAACCTTTGTGAAAATGAATTGTTCACTTTACTAAAAAAGAAAGGGTGTGACCATAGCCACACCCTCTCGCTTGGGATATATATTTAATCCTTAGTCTTCCAAAAAGTTAGGATACATATAGTCGGTTGGTGTCACAAATGTCTCTTTTATTGTTTGTGGCGATACCCATCTCAATAGGTTGAATATAGAACCTGCCTTGTCGTTGGTACCCGATCCGCGTCCGCCGCCAAATGGCTGCTGATCCACTACCGCACCCGTAGGCTTGTCATTGATGTAGAAGTTGCCCGCTGTGTGAGTCAAGCAAGTAGTCATATGCTCAATGTTTGCTCTATCGGCCGAGAATATAGCTCCCGTTAGTGCATAGTCGGTAGTCTTGTCTAGTATCTCCATTGTTTCGTCAATCTTATCCGGCTCATATATATATACTGTGAGGATTGGGCCAAACAGCTCTTCTCTCATTGTATAGAAATCTGGTGTGCTTGATAAGATAACGGTTGGGTGAATGAAGTATCCTTCCGATTTGTCATACGTTCCGCCAAATACAATCTCTGCTTCGTTAGATGCTTTCACGTCGTCTATAACTTTTGCAAGTTTGTCAAACGATTCTTCATCAATCACGGCGTTCACAAAGTTGGTGAAGTCATCAACAGGACCTGTCTTAATTTTGGCAAGGTCTTCTCCCATATATTTCTTAACATCTTCCCATATGTTTGATGGAATATAGGCACGAGATGCTGCCGAGCATTTTTGTCCCTGATATTCAAATGCACCGCGTGTTAGTGCTGTAGCCACTTGTTTGGGGCATGCTGTATGATCGGCAAATACGTAGTCTTTCCCACCAGTTTCGCCCACTATGCGCGGATATGATTTGAATTTCTCCATATTGTTGGAGATGGTTTTCCACATGCCGTTAAATACTCCTGTGGATCCGGTGAAGTGTAATCCTGCAAATTCTCTGTGATTGAAGATTACATCAGCCGCTTCTCTTCCGCCCACATACACTAGGTTGATAACTCCATCGGGTAGTCCTGCTTCCTTCAGCACTCTCATTATCAAATTGGCAGAGTAAGCTGCTGTTTTAGATGGTTTCCACACTATGGTGTTGCCCATCAGTGCCGGTGCTGCGCCCAAGTTGCCCGCAATGGCTGTAAAGTTGAATGGTGTAAGTGCAAAAACAAATCCTTCTAGCGGACGCCATACGGTTCTGTTCCATACGCCGGGCGATGAGCTTGGCTGCATTGCGTAGAGGTCGTACATGTTTTTGACATTATATCTGTAGAAGTCAACCAACTCGCACACAGCATCAATCTCAGATTGGTACGCATTTTTTGATTGTCCAATCATTGTCACTGCGTTAAATTCTGCGCGATATGGCCCTGCAATCAGGTCGGCTGCTTTAAGAAAAATAGCCGCACGGCTTTCCCAGTTCA
>CAZSKF010000145.1:0-4914 GCA_964607405.1 uncultured Proteiniphilum sp.
ACCTGCCAGAATAAATAAATGTTTAATAGCTTTCGGGGAATGGAGCTTGAGGACGACACGTAATATTTCATTGTAGGTTTTTCTATTATTTGACGTCACTATATCATTATATAAGTGACAACTTTTTACACTTTACGCGTATCCTAATTTTTTTTGCAGCAATACAAAAATATTGTTCTGTATCCCGAAGCATATCGTTAACTAAACGGGATGATAAGAAATTGTATTGTCTGGAAGAAGAGGTGTGTTATACCTGTTTCATATATTCCTGCCCACTTTATATTACCTCCCGGTATTTAGTTGAACTTATTTTTTTAATTATATAAAAACATTATGAATCAAAGATTATTATTAATTGCATTTTCAATCTTTTCATTCCTACTTGTAGGATGTTCAGATGACGAGAAAATCAGCATTCCGGCAATATCCGGATTGGAAACAGAATATGCTGTTTTAGAAAAAGATGCTGTGGAGCTGAAGCCTACAGTGGTTAGCGACCATGAAGTTGCATACTCGTGGATGGTGGATGGCAAGGAAGTTGCCAATACGCTTGACTATACTTTCGTATCGGAAACGGCAGGAGAGTTTAAACTTGTTTTTAAAGCAGCCAACAAGGGTGGTGTTGCTCAGAAGGAGTTAACAATCAATGTAATTGAGCGTGGTGCACCACCTGCCATTACGGGATTGGAAGAGAAGTATGTTGTTGTTTCGGGCGAAGAGTTACTGATTGAGCCAACAATACTAAGTGAGCACGATGTAACCTACTCGTGGTTAGTAAACGGTGAAGAGAAAGGTACAGGAGAAACATTCACTTTTAGTTCAACTGAAGCTGGCACACACGCTGTAGTATTAAAAGCTACAAATCAAGGAGGGACCACTGAGAAAGAATTTGCGGTAGTGGTTAATCCTAGCAGCAGCGCATTAAATATAGATGTGTTTTCAATATTAACTATCGAACTACCTGAATATGTAAACCTAGAAGATGGGATAGCATTAGAAGTATTAGAATCGGATTCAGAAAAGCATCGTTTGACAAAAGATGAAGATGGCAATATCCTATTTGCGGCAGTTGATGCGGGCAGCTATGTATTGCAATTGAAGTCAGGAGACTATGTGGTTGAATATGAAGTAGTAGTTACTGAAAGAGAAGAGGCTGTTTCGGCTCATACTGCATATGTTTATGATTTCTTACCCGCACCGGGACAGTTTGTAAACAAAATACCCGCATACGTAGAAGGTGACACACATGAGACTATGCTTGCTAAAGCACAAAAAGCATTGGCAGGATCAAGCCCATCTTTTGTTAGCCTTGGTGGCTGGGGAGGTTATGTTGAAATTGGTTTTGACCACACCATTGTGAATGTTCCGGGAAAACGTGACTTCCGTATTTTTGGAAACTCATTTGCCGGTAGTGCCGAACCCGGAGTTATCATGGTGGCATACGACAAAAATAAAAATGGCAAACCTGATGAAGATGAGTGGTATGAAATAGCAGGTAGCGGAAACTTTACAGCCGAAAATGAATCGTGGTACGAAGATGCTTTAGCTGCAGGTGGAAATTTAAAAACATATCGTGATTATGAAATGACTTTCTATCGTCCCGAAGTTGAAGATAGCAGTCCAAGAGATGAATATATCCGTTGGACAAATAATAAAGGAGAGGAAGGATACAAGGTTAAGAATACATATCACAGACAATCATATTATCCTTTGTGGGTAAAGGAAGATCAGATCACTTTCAAAGGAATTAAGCTGGCAGATAACGGCTGGGACAGAAGTGGAGCCGGCACATATTTCTATCTTGAGTATTATAGTTATGGATATGTGGACAACTATCCAAATAATGATAAAAAATCAGCTATAGATATTGATTGGGCTATTGATAAAGATGGAAAACCTGCAAACTTGCCGGGTATCGACTTTGTGAGAGTAATAAATGGTATCGACAAAGAAAATGGCTGGCTTGGCGAAGCATCTACAGAAGTGGGTAAGGGCGAAGACCTCCATGCCTTAGGTGTTGATATTGATGCGGAATTATAAAGACAGTATAAATAATTAAACACAAAAAATGAACAAAAACTTTTTTAAACTATGGGCACTTGCGTTAGTGGCGGTGCTGACTTTTTCAATCTCTTGTAGTGATGATATTGATCCTATAATTCAGATTCCTTCTGATTTTTCGGAAGTTAAATTTGATGGCGAAGAGTTGACTAAGACAGTTAAATTCAATTCTAACCAAGCGTGGAGCGCTGAGGTGCTTGAAACACGTTCTACTGACGTTAGCTGGCTAGAGGTCTCACCCAAAAGTGGAGAAGCAGGTGATGTAACTATTACTCTAACTGCAGAAGAGAGTTTTTCACTTGAAGAGCGCACTGCATATGTACATATAATAATTGACGGGTTGTCAAAAAGCATCGAGGTTAAACAATCGGCAGGTGTTTTGGTGATTGATGATGATGCTAAAGAATCTCCTGTAGAGGCAGGTGGTTTTTATGTAGTTAACGAAGACTGGTTTGGCTGGGATGATGGAACGGTAAACTATTTCAAAAAGAATGGCAACAGCTACGATCCTCAATACAGAGTTTTCCGTGCTGCCAATAATAATGGTGAATCTCTGGGTGTTACTTCATCTTATGGTGCAATCTGGGGCGATAATGCTTATTTTGTATCAAAGCAAGGTGTAAGGCTAGTAGTAGCTGATGCTAAAACCCTAAAACAAAAAGCAGCCTTTGAGGTACTTAATGGTATTGGAGATGGACGAGCTTTTGTTGGGTATAACGACAAGAAAGCTTATATCAGTGGATTGTCAGGAATAACTTCATTTGATATTGAAAACCTGGCAATGGGTGAAAAGATAGAAGGTGTAAGCGGACAAGTTGGAAACATGGCTGTATCTGAAGGAAGAGTGTTTGCCGTTTCAAACAATACATTATATGTAATAGATGCTGAGACAGATAAACTTGAGGAGTCATTTGGCGGGTCATACAATACACTTACTGTAAGTAAAGATGGTGATATTTGGGTGGCCTCTGCAAGTAAATTGATTCGTGTTAATCCTGTAACTCTGGAGATGGAAGAGATGGATTATCCCGGAGGAGCTAAAATTAATGGTTCTTGGGGTGCATGGAATGCAAATGGTTTGGCTGCAAGTACTCAAACAAACACGCTATACTGGGCAACCGGCGGCGGTATGTTTGGTGGTGCCAAAACCGTAGTAAAATATGATATTGAAACAGGTGATGTTAATACCAATTTCTTTACATTGGGCACTAGCTCGTATGGTTCTGCAACAGAGTTTTATGGAGCAGGATTGAGAGTTGACCCGCTAACTGATGAACTGGTTTTACACTTCAAACATTCAGGATGGGGCGCAAGTGGTGCTTATAACTGGGTGCAAGTTGTGAAGAATGACGGTAGCGAAAAAGCACTAGTTGAATTGTTTGGTGATAACGGTACTGCTAATGGCTGGGCTGATAATGCTGAAGATTGGAATGACAAATACTTCTGGTTCCAGTCAATGCCAGTATTTGAAGATGCCAACAAACCACAAATTTTGATTAATCAAATACTTGTGAAAGCTGGTGAGAAAAAAGTTATCGACCTGAACGAGGTGATAGTTGACTATGACAATAGTGCAGCATCAATTATCAAAGAAGTTAGCTTTGATGATAATGATCTGGCTACAGTTTCTCATAATGGAAATGAGTTGACGGTGAAAGCCGGAGAAGCTGCAGGAAGAACATCATTAACTATTTCTGTAATCTCAAACGGAGTACGTGTTGAGAAGGAAGTTCGCATAGATATTGCAAATAATTAAGACAAGAACAAGAATAAGTTTTTAATGACGAAATATTTTTGATAGGAATTTCATATCTCAATATTTTGGATATTTATTTTGGGTAGGGAGAGGTGCTCGTGAGAGTACCTCTCCTTTTTTATTTTTGATGTTTGTTGGATAAAATAGATTGTTCTATCTTTGTATCTGAAATTTTGGTGTTACTCATTTCACAATTCTCCGAAATGGGTAATGAAAAGGGAATCAGGTGAAAATCCTGAACAGACCCGCTGCTGTAAGCTCCATCAAAAAGCTTTGTGCAATAAGACTCAACAAATCCACTATCTGCCAATCGGCGTATGGGAAGGAGGCACAGAGAGGAGTAAGTCAGAAGACCTGCCAACGCAAATAATGTTTAATAGCTCTCGAGGGATAGAGCTTAAACAATCTAAACAAGATGATAAGAAAAATCAAAATATTGCTAACGGCAATTACTTTATGGGCATGTGCTTTTCAGTCAGCTAATGCGCAGCATTACTTGGATTCTATACAAGAATTGCCCGAATTTGTGGTAGTAGCCAAAAGTTTCAGGGAGGTTATCCCTGTGCAAAAACTAAGCGGAAAGGAGCTAAAAGCTCTTAATAGTTTTTCGGTGGCAGATGCCATTAGGTATTTCTCGGGTGTGCAGCTCAAAGATTATGGCGGCATTGGCGGACTCAAAACTATCAATATCCGTAGTATGGGATCGCATCACGTGGGCATCTTTTATGATGGCATTCAGCTGGGAAACGCACAGAACGGACAAATAGACCTAGGGAAATATTCATTGGATAATATTGATGAGATATCAATATATAATGGTCAAAAGAGTGATATATTTCAGCCTGCTAAAGACTTTAGTACATCCGGCTCTGTGTATATTCGTTCCAGAACTCCAAGGTTTGATTATGATAAGCCTCACAACCTAAAGGCAACAATGAAAACCGGATCATTTGATTTGGTTAACCCCTCTATATTATATGAGTATAAAATCAGTGACGACTTAAGTGCTTCGTTCAATACTGAGTATATAAACTCGTCGGGCAAATACAAATATAGATACAAGCGTGTTGAACCCGGAACCGGCGAAGTGATGTATG
>CAZSKF010000146.1:0-2290 GCA_964607405.1 uncultured Proteiniphilum sp.
ATGTAAGTAATTTCCCATAAGGGGATTTATTAGTGATATTGGCAAACAGCTCTCAGATTATATGGGGGCTGTTTTTTTATTATTAAAAAAAGTGCTTGTGTGGTGAACTTTTGTGTGTTAAATTGTTTCTATTATTACATGTTTGATCTGTGCCTTATTGGTATGGTTTGGAGTGATTTATATAATAAAAAAATATAGAATATGACTGCAGTAATAGTATTGGCTTTGATAGCCGCTGTGTTGGGCTATGGTGTTTCTGTGTTTAACAAGCTGGTGAGGTTTAGAACCTTTGTGGAAGAGGCTTGGAGTGGAATTAATGTGCAGCTGAAAAAGCGTCATGATTTGATTCCTAACTTGATGGAGACGGTGAAGGGGTATGCCGCTCATGAGCGTGAAACGTTTGAGAGTGTGACGCAGGCCCGCACTAGTGCGATGCAGGCGCAGGATGTGAAATCGCTGGAGGCTGCCGAGAATAAGCTGAGTGGCGCCTTGATGAGACTGATGGCTGTGGCTGAGAGTTATCCTGAGCTTAAGGCTAATCAGAACTTTATGAACTTGCAGAATCAGCTTACTAACATTGAGGGTGATATTGAGAAGTCGAGAAGGTATTATAACGGTGCTGTGAGACAAAAGAATATTACTATTGATTCTTTTCCAAGCAATATTGTTGCGGGAATGTTTAACTTTTCTAAGTCTGAGTTTTTTGAACTTGAAAATGAGGCTGAGAAGGCTGTGCCACAAATTAAGTTTTGATGCGTAGATTACTTTATGTTCTGATCTTGCTTTTTGTTTCTGCGGTTGTGTGGTCGCAGGAGGAGAGGGTGTATTCTCATCATTCTGACATTGTGGTGGACACGTCGGGCATTATTAGGGTGAGTGAAAAGATTAGGATATATGCTGAAGGGAATGTATTTAAGCGCGGACTAGTTCGTGCTTTGCCTGCTACTCGCACTGATACTGAGGGAAAGCGTGTGAGGATGGGTTATGATATTTTGGGTGTTTATAAGAATGGTGATAAGGAACCCTTTTTTACTGAAAAAGAAGGTGACGAGCTGGTGATATATATTGGTAGTAAGGATAAGTTATTGTCGCCCGGGTATTATGAGTATGAGATTGTGTATGAGTCGGCAGGGCAACTTGGTTTTTATGAGGACTTTGACGAGCTGGGGTGGAATGTGAATGGTGAGATGGATACGGCTGTGGATTTGGTGAGCTGTGAGATTACGCTGCCGGCGGGTGCTAAGATTTTAAGCCATAGATGTTATACGGGTGCATTTGGTGCTACGGATGAAAACTGCAGGTCGGAAACATTTAATGATGATGGGGTGTTTAAGGCTTCGGCTTTCAACTTGAACCCGCATGAGATGCTGACGGTGTATGTTGGCTTTGAGAAGGGTGTGGTGAAAGAGCCGGTGGTGAAGGAGTCGTTGGCCTCTAAGATATTAAGATGGCTGGATAAGCTTGGCTTGCCCCTGATGAACGTTATATTTATCGTTCCACTGTTTTATTATTATTACGCTACATGGCGTAAGCATGGCATAGATCCTCCTAAGCCTGTAGTGGTGCCTCAGTTTGTTCCTCCGCATAATTTGTCGCCTGCCAGTGTGGGAATGATTTATGATGAGCATTTTGATTTTGGATTTGTTACTACTTCCATTATTAATCTTGCGGTGAAGGGCTTTTTGAGGATTGAGGAGATAGAACGTAAGGGATTGCGTGTTTTGACTGCCAAGAAATATAGGCTGGTGAAGCTGAAGGACGCTGAGACTGACGCACTGCCTGTGGAAGAGGGTGAGCTGTTGAGGCATCTCTTTGCAGAGAGTGATACAGTATCGCTTGCGGGAAAGTATGATAGCAATGTGGAGACGGCAATGACCAAATATGAAAAGAAATTGAGGAAGAAGCATAAGGAATTATTGAGCGAAGGGAAGAACTATAAATATATGGTGTTGCCTTGGTTTGTTCTTATTGCTTATATAGCCTTACTGTTTGTGTATGGGCGCAATGAGCCAATGGAGCTATATGTTACTCTGTTTGGATTTATGGCTTCTACGTTTTTGGCTGTGCTGATATTGTATATCATTTATTCGGCAATACGTAAGCGGAATCCTAAGAAGTTGTTGTCTATATCGGTGGGGAGTGCTGTGTTGTTGTCGGTGATGGGTGCTTTTGCCTATTTTCCTATCAACAGGTTATCAACAACGGCTATTGCGCTTTTGATTGGTATGGCCCTTGTGATTGTTGGTCACATTGTGTATTCGTATTTGATAGAGCGACCAAGTGAAAAGAA
>CAZSKF010000146.1:2390-4879 GCA_964607405.1 uncultured Proteiniphilum sp.
AGAACCGGCGGATGGTAGAAGAATTTATTATATTGTTACATTTTTAAAAAGATATGAAAGAATTAATTACAAACACTATTGATTTGCGTAGTGGTGACTCTGTAGCTAAACGTGAGGAGATTAGGGATTACTTTTTGAAAACATGGGGCACTCATGAGCAATTGTACTCTCAGTTGAAATCGGATGATATATTTTATCATCGTGGTGATCCTTTGCGTCATATTATATTGTTTTATCTGGGGCATACGGCTGTGTTTTTTGTGAACAAGCTTTATCTGGGTAAGATAATTGATAGGAGGATTAATCCTAAGTTTGAGTCTATATTTGCAATTGGTGTGGATGAAATGAGCTGGGATGATTTGAATAATAATCATTACGATTGGCCTCCTGTTTCGGAGGTTAGAAAGTATCGTGATGATGCTAAGGCTGCTATTCTTGATTTGATTGATACTTTGCCTTTGAATATACCTATTAACTGGGAAGATCCGTTTTGGATTATTATGATGGGTATTGAGCATGAGCGTATTCATATTGAGACTTCGTCGGTGCTGATTCGTCAGCTGCCCTTGGATGAGGTAGTGGCAGGTCGCTTTGGTGCCATTAACACTGATGGTGGTGATGCTCCTGAGAATAGCCTTGTGGCTGTGGAAGGTGCGCATATGAAGCTGGGTAAGAGTATGGATCATCCTTTTTATGGCTGGGATAATGAGTATGGACACCTGGAGGAGGATGTGGCTGACTTTAAGGCTGCAAAGTTTTTGACTTCAAATGGTGAGTATATGCAGTTTATAAATGATGGTGGTTACAAAACTCAGAAGTATTGGACTGATGAGGGGTGGAACTGGTGTTCGTTTAAGGAGGCTGAGATGCCTTTATTTTGGCGTAAGGATGGTGATAAATATAAGTTGAGGCTTGTGGCTGAGGAGATTGATATGCCTTGGAACTGGCCTGTGGAGGTGAATTATCTTGAGGCTAAAGCTTTTTGTAATTGGAAAAGTGAGAAGACTAGAGAAGTGTATAGATTGCCTACTGAGGCTGAGTGGTATAGACTACATGAGGCTAGTGGGCTGAAGGATGTGATGGATTGGGAGGGTGCTCCGGGTAATATTAATCTTGAGCATGGTTCTTCGCCTAGTGCTGTTGATAAGTTTAAGCATGGTGATTTTTATGATGTGATTGGTAATGTGTGGCAGTGGACGGAGACGCCTATCACGGGATTCCCGGGGTTTAAGGTGCATCCGCTATATGATGATTTTTCTACTCCTACATTTGATGGTAAGCATAATATGATTAAGGGTGGTTCGTGGATTTCTACAGGCAATGAGGCTACTATTCATTCGAGATATGCTTTTAGACGTCATTTTTATCAGCATGCCGGTTTTAGATATATTCAATCGGATGCGCCGCTGAATATTCAGAGGGCTGATTATGAAACTGACGGGGAGGTTATTATTTCGTGTGAGAATAACTGGGGTGATGCTTTCTCGAGTCGAGAGGCTTTTGGTAAGAGATTGGCAGATGTGTTGGTGGAGCTAATGAGTGACAAACCAGTGAAGCGTGTGTTGGATTTGAATGCTGATACGGGCAGACTGGCGTTTGAGTTGGCCAAGCATTTTGATGATGTTACTGCTTTGGACTTTACGGCACGTATGATTCGTATGCCTATTATGCTTCAGGAGCAGGGATATATGAGATATACTATGAAGGATGAAGGGGAACTTGTTTTCTTCCGCGATGTGGTGCTTGATGATTTTGGTTTGTCTGAGGGTAAGGATAAAATATTATTTATGCAGGCTGATCCGATGAACTTGAAGCCTAATTATACCGGATATGACTTGGTGGTGGCTGCTAATGTGCTGAATGAGTTGAGCGATCCTGAATTATTCTTGTCTCATATTAATGAGCGCATTAATGATGAGGGTTATCTTGTTATTCTTTCGGCTTATGATTGGGATGTGAGCAGGACTGAGCGCGATAAGTGGATTGGCGGATTTAAGGAGGATGGTGAGCCTATTACATCGCTTGACGGATTGAAGGATGTGTTGGGTGCGAAATTTGAATTGTTGCACGAGCCATTTGATATGCCGCTGAATATCAGAAAGTCATCTCGAGTATCTGAAGAGAAAATGTTGCAAGCAACTGTGTGGCATAAGAAATAACACCCCACATATAGATATTGATTATAATAATAAGTCAAAATCAATCGATATTATGTTGTATAACATATAAAATGTATTATCTTTGTAGTGATTTAAATGGCAAGCGAGTTATTAAAATCAGTTTTTAGGTTGTAGAATTACATATTGAAAAGGATTTTGTAATCGGTTGTCGATAGATCATAAACTTTAAAAGAAAGGAAAAAATTATGAACATCAAAAACCTAACAAAAGATGAAATTCTTTTACAAATAAAGTATTTGGAGAAGAATATCAAGAGAGGTTCTGTAGCTCATCAAGCAAATAGAGTTAGCAGAATTAGAACGTTGAGAT
>CAZSKF010000147.1:0-4823 GCA_964607405.1 uncultured Proteiniphilum sp.
AGCCAATGGACAATATTGAGAAATTAGAAATTCAGCCATATCACCGCCTTGGCATCCACAAATGGGAAGCTCTGGGCTGGGATTATGAATTGGATGGAGTTCCACAAAACACCCCTCAACAACTTGATACAGCAAAAGCTATACTAGACACCTATCTAAAAGAAGTGATAGTCAATTAGCACATTATATATAGTATATATACAAATTAAGAAAGAGGCTGCTTGCACGAGCAGCCTCTTTTTGCATAATAGATATAAACACAAATTATGCTACATGAGTAATTCTTATATCATACATGAAGATATATACATATTTTGCGAATATATTTATTATTATTACTTTTGCACTCACAATAAGGAACAACTTATTGCAACAGCAAAAAATAATCACAAATAATATATCATAAATTATTAAGATGGAAAAAATAATTATCGTTGGAGGCGTAGCAGCAGGTGCTACTGCTGCAGCAAAAGTAAGAAGACTATCTCCTGATGCACAAATAACAATGTTTGAAGCAGGACCAGATATCTCTTTTGCCAACTGTGGACTACCCTATTATATAGGTGGAGACATCAAAAGCCGTTCAAAACTAATTTTGCAAAGTCCTGACAGCTTTCACAATCAATATCAGGTGAAAGTGCACACCAACACTCGCGTCACAACTATAGACCGTGACAAGAAAGAAGTAAAAACACTTCACGTACACACAGGACAAATCAAAACCTATGAATACGATAAGATAATATTAGCCCAAGGAGGAAGACCTATCAAGCCCCAGATTGAAGGCGCAAGTTCTGATCACGTCTTCACCCTATGGACACTTAATGATATGGATAGAATTCAAAACTTCATTACCGAAAAAGATCCCAAAGAGGCTGTAGTAATTGGTGGTGGATTTATTGGATTGGAGATGGTAGAAGCACTTGCACACAGAGGTATCAAAGTGCACTTGATGGAAATGATGCCACACGTTATGTCGGTAATGGATGCTGAAATTGCAGGATTCATTGAACAAGAAATGCTATCATACGGTGTAGATATACATACGGGAAAAAGCGTTATAGATATAAAACCCAAAACCGTAAAGCTAAATGACGGCACTGTTGTGAATGCCGATATGGTAATCATGTCAATAGGCGTTAGACCAACTCTACAACTAGCAATAGAGGCAGGATTGGAGATTGGAGAGTCAGGCGGGCTATTGGTTGATGAGTATCTTCAAACTTCAGACGAGAACATATACGCAGCCGGAGACATGGTTGAAATAGAGCATCTCGTTTCGGGCAATAGAGTAAGAATACCTTTGGCAGGACCAGCCAATAGACAAGGCCGCATAGCAGCCAAAAACATATTTGGTGGCAAACATGCCTATAAAGGATCAATGGGTACATCCATCCTAAGAGTATTTAAAGCAGTAGCAGGCATCACAGGATTGTCACTAAAACAAGCACGCTCACTAGGGCTACCGGCCGATTCGGTAGTAGTTCACAAAGAGCATCACGTTACATACTATCCGGGTGCAAAAGCCGTGACAGTGAAATTAGTTTACAATAGAGAAACAGGTGAAATACTGGGCGGACAAACAGCAGGATATGCAGGAGCCGACAGACGACTGGACGTTATAGCAACAGCCATTGCCGGCAAGATGAAAATTTATGACCTGTCAGATGCCGACTTTGCCTATTCACCACCACTAGGCACTGCTAATGATGTTATAAATATGGCTGCATTCACAGCTGAGAACAAAATATCAGGATACAGCCCATCAGTAACCGTAGCCGAGTTGGATGAATTAGTAAAAGCCAATAATCCCATATTCATCGACGTAAGAGATATGTTTGCATTTAAAAAGAGCCATATCGTAGGCGCACGAAATATACCTCTTGAGATTTTGCTTGAAGAATTAAAAACAATTCCAAGAGACGGATCAATATTAGTGTATGATGATAGTGGAAAACAAGGGCACCAAGCTTTAAGAATACTAAAAGGTGCAGGCTTTGAGAATGTATGGAACATTTCAGGAGGTATCACTTCGATTCAGAGACAAGCATGGTCGGTAGGTTTTGAAACCATAAAGGTAGCGCTACCCGATTTGGAGAAAAAGACTATTGGAGAAGACTGGGATGAGCAAGAAAGCAGCGACAAAGAAACTTCAAAAGCAGAAACTATCGACAGAAGTTCACCATTAATTGTGGATATTCGCACCCCGATGGAGTTCTTAGGTGGCCACCATCCCGACGCTATCAATATCTGTCTTGATGATATTGAATCAAGAATTGAGGAATTTGGTGATAAAGACAGAGATATTACACTCTATTGTGCATCAGGCGCTCGTTCGGCATACGCCCAAGCCATATTAAGACAATTAGGCTACACCGATGTGAAGAATGGTGGTGGACTAATGAATATGATGATGAGAAAATAGAATACTGAGCATTATTTTTTCCATAGCCCGTAACTCTACTTCTTTCTATATATCTGCAATTAATGTCACATCTATAGTTTGTGACACTTCATACATACTTAAAAAAGCAGATACATAATCGAATTAGATTTACGGGCTTTATCATTACTTACCTACCCAGTTTCATTTTCACAAACTGTTCGATAAGCTCCACACTGTTATCTATTCCGATTGACGAGTTAAAGCAAAGGTGGTAAGAATCTGCCTTACCCCATTTCTTGCTGGTATAATAATTATAATAGCTCGCTCTGCTTTTATCTGTTTTCTCAATAATATCTTTTGCCTTCTTTTCTGTAAGCTGATTGCGTTCTGCTACTCGTTTTATTCTGTCTTCTATATCAGCAGTGATAAAGATATTAACAGACAAAGGATTATCTCTAAGAATATAATCAGCACATCGTCCTACAAAAACACTATCCTGCTTTTTGTTCAACTCACGTATTACATCACTCTGAATCCTAAATAGTGATTCATTACCCAGATAATTATCTATAAACTCATCACCTATAAAAGTGGATCGGAGACCAAACAATGTGCTGGCAAAAGGAAAGCCCGTTCTTTCATCAGCTCTTTCAAAAAATTCCTGAGCCAGTCCACTCTCCTTTGAAGCTAGAGTAATAAGATTCTTATCATAAAAGGGTATATCAAGACTCTTGGCCAGCATTTTACCTATTTCATGTCCCCCGCTACCCAATTGGCGACCAATATTAATTGCTAAGTTTGTTTTCATAATTATATATTTATAAGATTCGTTTTTAATCAATTAGCCTGAATGGTTGCATTAATCTTAAACATTTTAAGCTGACGATAAAGCAAAATACCTGCTACAACACTTGAAATTGTATCTGCAATAGGCATACTGTACCAAATACCATTAATTCCCCAAAAATATGGAAGTATTAGCAAAAGTGGTAATAAAAATAATAACTGTCGGCTTAGCGACATAAATATTGACTTATTTACCATACCAATACTCTGGAAAAAGTTAGCAGTAACCATCTGAAATCCTATAATTGGATAGGACATAAACACTATTCGCATACCATTTGCAGATAGCTCTATAAGCTCTGCATCATTAGTGAATATTGAGGCTACCGCACGCGGGAATAACTCACCCACCAAAAACCCGGTTGTGGTAACTATGGTGGCTCTGACAATTGTTTTACGCAGCACCTCATCAACTCTTGAATATAACTTTGCCCCAAAGTTGTACCCCGCAATTGGCTGCATACCCTGATTGAAACCCATCACAATCATCACAAACAAGAATGCAATTCTGTTTACAATACCATAAGCACCAACGGCCAAGTCGCCCCCTGTGCGTATCAAACCCTGGTTAATAACAATAACTATAACAGTAGCAGCCGCATTCATAAAGAAAGGTGACAAACCGATAGAAAGTGATTCTTTCACGATTTTTCGGCGCAACTTAAATGACTCTCGCTTAAAATGAATAAAACTATTTCTATCACTAAAGAACTTTAATTGCCAAGTTAGCATTATCACTTGCGATATCACTGTGGCTAAAGCACTACCTTGAATTCCCCATTTAAATACAAAAATAAATAGAGGGTTAAGAACCAAGTTTATAACTACTGTCATTATAGTTGCAAACATTGCTTTTTCGGGGCGCCCAATAGAGCGCAACAAAGCATTTAGCCCCATATAAATGTGAGTAAATATATTACCCAATAATATAACCACCATAAATGATCTTGCATAAGGCAATGTTACCTCACTCGCACCAAAAAACAATAGTATGGGATCTAAAAATAATAATGATAATATGGTAAAAGCTAAACCTATTATCGTATTCAGAGTAATCACATTACCCAAAATAATATTAGCCGAATCATAGTCCTTTTGCCCCATCCTAATTGACAAAAGCGTGGCTGCACCTGCTCCTACCAACGAACCAAAGGCTGCGGCAAGATTCATAAATGGGAAGGTTATTGCCAATCCTGAAATAGCCAAGGCTCCAACACCATGACCAATAAAAATACTATCTGTGATATGATAAAGCGAAGCAGCCGTCATGGCTATAATCGCTGGCAAAGAATACTGAAATAATAACTTACCTACGCTTTCCGTTCCTAACTCTGTTGGTTTTCTTGTCTTACTCATTTTTTATACTTTAATATCTACTTTTCCCAACTAACTTGTTGGGAACACCTATTTTAAACAATCGACTGTAAAGTTACAAAATACTTCATCTTGATAGTTCTAAGAATTGTCAAACATTTGTATTTATTATAATCATTTACTATCAGATTCGGTGTCTATTTTGAAACACTGTATTTATGCAAACTTCCGCAATTTGCATTTTAAAAGTAAATTACATACATTTGTCAACAATATT
>CAZSKF010000148.1:0-4782 GCA_964607405.1 uncultured Proteiniphilum sp.
ATCAAAATACCTTGATGAGTGCCAAAACTATAAATACAAAAACAAGATTGGCACACCCTGCAACATTGTTGATATTTATCAAATATCTAAGATTGATTTTTGTTTATTGCCTCGTCTCTCATTTTTTATTACTTTTGTATATTAAGCAGTATTCTACTTAAGAAGAATGTTTGCAAAACCAACTCATTAATATTGCACAACTTGTACGTAAACAAACATCATGGCCAAAAGCAGAAAAAGAAATACAAAGAAAAAGTCAAAAAACTCAAGAGAAATAAACTGGTCTCAACTATATAACTCGACGATTCATTTTTTTAAGAACGAACGAGTACAATTTATAATTGGAGTATTAACCGCATTTGCCGGCATATTTATACTGCTAAGTATATTTTCATTTTTCTTCACCGGCTCGTCAGACAGCTCAATAGTAAACAGCCTTTCATACAAAGAGTATGTAAACTATAAATCTGAAGAAACTGCCAAACCCGAAATTAGCAACTGGATGGGAAGCTCGGGGGCTTATATATCCAATAATTTAGTAAACAACTCTTTCGGTGTCACTTCCATTCTAATCCCTTTTCTGATTGTAATCATTGGGCTGAAGGCAATGAAAGTATCGAAAATGAAAACTATAAAAATATTTTTCATCACCACCCTTGGTCTCATCATGGGATCGGTAACTGAAGCTTTCATCTTCGGATATATTTCTCCATTAAGTCATATAAAATGGGGTGGCACACATGGTGCAGAGATGGAGGGGAAATTATATTCCAGCCTTGGCCTTGCCGGAATGATTATGCTAGTTCTATTATTTATCATCATCTCACTTGTTTTGCTGAAGAAAAGCTCAATGAGCAAAATTCAAAAAACTATTATCAACAACAAGCCGGACTTTGGTAGCAGCAACAAGTCAGAAGAGTTTGATGATGACGACATCGAAATGGAGATAGAAATAGACCAAGGTTATGACTTTGATGAAAACATCGAGGTGGCGGAGAAAAATGGAATACTGAAAAAGCTTAGAAGCCTGCTCTCATTCAGAAGAAAGAAAGAGAAGCCCGCAACAGACGATATAAACGACACTTACATAGAAGAGGAGGAAGTAAAGGGAACAATCACAGAGGAGACCGCAAACAACTTCCAACCCGTAGCACAGGAGCAATATGCACAACCTGCCGCTCAGGAAAGTGTAACAAACGGCAACTTTGAAGTTATCGTTCCAGAAGAAGATTCCATTCCACAACCAGATGCAGAAGATACTGCACGTGAATCTCAAAGCAATACTCAAGAGATTCAAAACAATCCAGCCGGAATAGGTAACCCCGCTGAAGAAATGGAAGACTATGACCCTAAGAAGGACTTGTCAACATTTGAATTCCCAACAATGAACCTATTGAAAGTGTATAACACAAGCAACAAGGCCATTGATATGGAAGAGCAAAATGAAAACAAAAACAGAATTATCACTACGCTCAGAAACTATGGCATAGAGATAACATCCATAAAAGCTACAGTGGGCCCAACTATTACTCTATATGAGATTATACCACAAGCCGGTGTGAGGATTTCAAAAATCCGAAACCTAGAGGATGATATTGCCCTAAGCTTATCTGCACTGGGCATTAGAATTATAGCACCTATGCCAGGAAAAGGAACTATCGGTATTGAGGTTCCTAACAAAGACCCACAAATTGTATCAATGCAATCTGTTATCGCATCAAAAAGATTTCAAGAGTGCACATACGATCTCCCAGTGGCCTTAGGCAAAACTATCACCAACGAGGTATTTATGTTTGACCTGGCAAAGATGCCTCACTTGCTTGTAGCAGGTGCCACAGGACAAGGAAAGTCTGTGGGGCTAAACGCCATTATTACATCACTGCTATACAAGAAGCATCCATCAGAACTTAAAATGGTGCTGATAGACCCCAAAATGGTTGAGTTCAATATATACTCAACAATCGAAAAGCATTATCTGGCAAAACTTCCCGATCATGACAAGGCCATCATTACTGATGTTTCGAAAGTAACACAAACGCTCAACTCACTTACTCAAGAGATGGATGACAGATACGAACTATTGATGCGTGCTAAAGTGAGAACTATAAAAGAATATAACGAGAAGTTTGTGAAACGACGCCTCAATCCCAACAATGGACACAGATACTTGCCCTACATTGTGGTGGTGATTGATGAGTTTGGCGACCTAATAATGACTGCAGGCAAGGAAATAGAGATGCCAATAGCCAGAATAGCACAAAAAGCCAGAGCTGTGGGTATGCATATGGTTATTGCCACTCAAAGACCTACCACAAATATTATTACAGGAACAATTAAGGCAAACTTCCCCGCCAGAATGGCATTTAGAGTGACTTCGCAAATTGACTCCAGAACCATCCTTGATGCATCAGGAGCAAATCAGCTGATAGGTAGGGGTGATATGCTATTCTCACAAGGCAGCCATTTGGTGCGAATACAATGCGCATTTGTGGATACGCCCGAGGTAGAAGACATAACTCAATATATAGGAAACCAAAGAGGATACGAGTCGGCGTTTGAACTACCCGAAGTAGTAACGAATGAACCAGAGGACAAACAAGGATTGACCGACCTATCTGACAGAGATGTTCTTTTTGAAGAAGCTGCACGATTGATAGTTATTCATCAACAAGGATCAACATCTCTTATACAACGTAAATTCTCAGTAGGATATAACAGAGCGGGGCGACTAATGGATCAACTGGAATCAACAGGAATAGTGGGTCCGGCGCAAGGAAGCAAGCCACGAGACGTGTATGTTCAGGATGAATATACTTTGGAGAAACTACTGGATTCGCTACGTTAACAGGTGATACAAATACTTCATACCTATTTATAAACTAATGATATAGTAATAAATTTAAGGCAATAAAAAATTGGTATTAAAAAAATAAGCATTATCTTTGCCGACTCAAAAAAATAAAAATCCGAAATAGAGGGGAGGTTATTGAAATATTCACATAAAGCAGTAGATTAAATACATATCAACTAACAGAAAGATATAAATATCAAAGCAAAAGTCTTTGAGAAAATAATTCTTACGCGTATGCTATATATCACATATACATATGCACAACAAATGTAATATTCAATAATACTTTAAAATAAAAATAACAACATGATTGTAGTACAAGTAAAAGAGGGCGAAAATATAGAAAGAGCTCTTAGAAGATTCAAAAGAAAATACGAGAGAACCGGTATTGTAAAAGAACTAAGAAAACGTCAAGCGTTTGTAAAACCTTCTGTTCAAAAACGTAAGGACAAACAGCACGCAGTTTACGTTCAACAATTGCAAGAAAACGAGGACTAGTCTTTCGGATATAGAATATTTTTCCTAACTTCGTAATTCAAACTATTCGAATTTACGATTATGTGGAAAAAAAGATTCATAGATTATCTCCGTAATGAGAAGAATTATTCATCTCATACGGAGATTTCTTATTTAAAAGACCTTACACAGTTTGAAGAATACGTAACGCAGAATATTGAAGACTTTGATCCCACCGGCATAGATTCGGATATAGTACGCAACTGGATATACGACCTAAACACAAAAGGTCTGAAGCCAAGATCAATCAACAGAAAACTAAGCACGCTAAAAACTTTCTTTCAGTTTGTATTAAAAAAAGGAGGCATTGCAAAGAACCCTGCAGCTCACATCACCGGGCTTAAAACATCGAAAAACCTGCCGCAATTTATAAGTCACCACGAAATGGAGAAAATACTAGACAACAAAACTGCATTCGGCGACGACTTTGAAGGCGTTAGAGACCAATTTCTATTAGAATTATTCTACACCACGGGTGCCAGAAGAGCAGAGATAGCCGCATTAAAAGATAGCGACATCAATCACACCAAGAAAGAGATTTTGATTAACGGCAAAAGGAATAAACAAAGAATAGTACCAATATCAGATAATACATACGCAAAACTGATGGAATACATTAACAAAAGAGACAGTGAAGTAGAAAACAAATCGCCTAACTTATTTGTTAGAACAGATGGAAGACCATTAAGCTCGGAGACTATGTACATAATCATAAACAGACACCTAGACAGCATTACAACGATAACTCAGAAAAGCCCTCATACGCTGCGACATTCGTTTGCTACCGAAATGCTAAATAACGGAGCAGATATAACCGCGGTGAAAGAACTATTGGGACATGCCAGCTTAGCGTCAACAGAAATATATACACACGTAACGTTTGAAGAACTCAAAAAAGCATATAATAATGCCCACCCTAGGGCTAAAAACTAAAAGGAGGATACAATATGGAACTAAGAATTAAATCTATTAATTTTGAAGCATCAGAACAACTGAAAGCATTCATCGAGAAAAAAGTAAACAAACTTGAAAGATTCAATGATAATATTTTAGAAGCAGAAGTTGTTATGAAAGTAATAAAGCCAGAAGCAGCCAATAATAAAGAAGCAGCATTAAAGGTTCACCTAAGAAATGGAGAGGCTTATGCGGCAAAAACAGCTGACACGTTTGAAGAGGCAATTGACCTGAGTATTGAGGCAATTGAGAAGCAAATCATAAGAACTAAAGAAAAAATCACCAAATAATTGATTTTTTTATCGAAATATTTTGGTGGTATCAAAATAATCCCTACCTTTGCGACCGTTTCTTACCAACCACTGCTACTAAGCAGGCAAGTAAGGAACGGTTGCTAAAACAAAAGCAAGCCTCTTTAGCTCAGTTGGCCAGAGCACGTGATTTGTAATCTCGGGGTCGTT
>CAZSKF010000149.1:0-4709 GCA_964607405.1 uncultured Proteiniphilum sp.
TAGGTAACCGCCAATTTTATTAAAGCCTCGAACAGGATTGTTCGAGGCTTTTTTTTGTTTTAGGACTTTTGTGTTTATGCTTACTAGGTCCTTGTATTCTAATATCTAGCCTATAAATACTTTTATGATGTATTCCTTAATTATTTCTGTCCGTGTGGTCTATGTAACAGATCGTGCATTATACTTTACTGCTCTATACTTTAGTGCCTAACAGGATTATACCGATGCTTTTGTTGGGGGTGTTTGATAATTGGCAAATTGTGATGATTCAAGGTTGATTACTTGTTATGGTAGGCTAGTGCAGAATGCCTAATTCATTTGTTTAAATTTGCTTGCAATGATGCTTATATGATTCTTTGTCTTATGCTTTTAAGCCTCCTTTCGATGTAGTCCTAAATAAGATGTGGTTGACCCTTTATTATTTGTTCCAGGAAGTTACAAGATTATATTCAACTATAATGTTGGGTTTCATTTATAACCCTTTTGTGTAAAGATATATTTTTCAGATTTACTTTACTTATTGGGTATTTGATTTGTGTGTAATCATATAACCTATTCAAGAGTCTTTAAGTGTCCATTTCTGTTTAAGGGGCATTAATAAGGTTATTCACATTACCACTCCTATCACCCTCAGGTATTGCGTGAATTTATTAATGCCTAAATGAAAGTATTGTTTAAGTACATATCGTTCATAATCGCTTAGAGACAAGTCTTTGGTATTCTTGTATAGTTATTATCGACTATTTATTGTATTACAGCTACTTTGTTGATTATATTGTTGTCTTGTTCTTCGGCGTGTAAATGCTGTAATAGATCGTTAAACATTTTATTATTCTCCTATTTGAGATTGAACTTTTTTAGCATTTCCATATAGATTACGGTTGCATTACATACACTGTTGTAGAGCAAAGATATTATTCTATCTTAATATGGACACAAAAAAAGGATGATCTACACTATATGTAAATCATCCTTTTGTATTATAAAATAACCTCTTTTATAAGCTAAAAGGAGCTATAGATTATATCAAGCCTTAGTTTGTCCTGCTTCTTATTAATCATTGTCGCAGAGGGCTTCATTTGATTATATATTGCTGTAGCTACAGTTGTTCCTTGTGAGTATATTGACGATCCTGTAGTAGTATATGTTATATCTACGGGGATTAACTGAAAGTCTTGATCTAATGAAATACTATTATCCTTTTGATGCTCTTTATTGTAATAGTTCAGCAATGCTGCAATATTTCCGAAACTATATGTTTGACTACTGGAATTATATGTTGCAGCAAACGTTGTTACGTTGTCCGGTAGTCTGCCTTTTTCAAAAAATGTAGTTACCGAGTCTCTGTGAATAAGTAATAAGCTCTCAGGGGGGCTCAGTTTTATTCTCTCATCTTTAGAAGATGAAGGCATTGCATATACAACAAATCTGGCAAGGTTTAGAGCGCTGTTTTCTAATTTGCCGCTAACCTGTGATATGGGAATTGTAATCTCTGTATTAACGCCTGCAGGGCTTTTGACATATGTTCCTTCATCATTAGGTTGTAAAAGTTGATCGTTCTTGTTGCTCACACGGTTTATTTGAGTAACCTCCGGAGTGATGTTCAATTTCCACTCTTTGGTTCTAATAGTATCAGTTTTTTCAGAAGATCCTCCTTTATCCAAGTAATTATAAAATACTCTAAGTGACGTCAGATTCACATTTAGGATTGTGCTGCTACCAAAGTTCGTGGTAACATATAATCCGGGGAATAATTCTCTGAACGTTTCTGTATTTTGTAATGCTCCGTGATTAGGTTTGTTATATTCATCCAGAAATTTTTGTCCTATTTCCAATGGAAGTGGAGCATTAATTTCATAAACCTTAATTTCTTCGATGGAGGTACCTGAATAATAAGTTTCTGTTCTGTAAGTATTATTTTTTCCTGTAAAAGTTTTTGTGCCTATTGGTGAAGACATATCAGAATATTCTTCCGGATTGAAGTTGGTATATCTTTTCCCTTTAGGGAGTTGTTTATTTACATTGTAAACTGCAAGTTGCATAGGTGCAAGCGAGTCCCCTAGCATTGAAGTGTATGAAACGGTTAGTCTAACAGAGTCGATATTGGCTCCATCAACAAATTCCATTGTTTCCGGAAAGTAAAACTCACCTATATAATCAGATCTTACTGTTCCATATACAGGGTCAATGTACTCCCCTAAAATTGGGTATTTAGTTTTAGAATAAACGGAATCAACCTGTACTGTTCTTGAAGAAAGATATATTGTGTCTGTCCCAACATACACACGATCGTTGTCTGGTTGAACAGTAAATCCAATTTTATCTAGAGTATCATTACAGGATATTAATAATGTTAATGTAGCTACAATTAGTAGCGTGAATACGTGACGTAGTTTCATTTGATTTATATAATATAAGAGTGCAAATATCTAAAAAAATATGATACAAAAAAAGCCCTCTTCGGGCTTTCTTTCTTATTTTATAGATAATTGTATTAGATAATTAATATCTAATCAAATGTATATTCATTCTTAATACAAATTTAGGCATCTATTGACTTGTAAAACTCTTCCACCTTATCTACTTTTTCTTCAAAGTCTTCTGTGAAGGTTAGATTTGGGATATTACTATCGTTGATATACTTTTCAATTTCGGGATTAATTTTTTTGCTACCGTAAATCACACCATCTGAATAGTCTATAGCTAGCTTGTTTAGTTCAACGTAGTCAATCTCACCACGTTTGGTAACGTTTTCAATTTCTTCATCACCAATAGTGTCAAAGCGTAATTTCTCTGCAAAGTTGCTATTGAATGACTTGTCAAAGTTTTCATCATAAACTGAGTACACAACTTTTGCATTCTTCAAGCATGGATCATCTTTGTATCCTTTTTTGATATAAAGAGGGGCTAATGCTGAGAACCATCCATGACAGTGAATAATATCGGGTACCCATCTTAGTTTTTTGATTGTTTCCATCACGCCACGTATGAAAAATATGCTTCTTTCGTCGTTATCTTCATATTCCTCACCATTAGCATCAACCAAAACCTCGCGGTCTTCGAAAAAATCCTCGTTGTCGATGAAGTAAACCTGCATTCTTGCAGATTGTATAGAAGCTACTTTAATCACCAAAGAATGATCTGTATCATCAATAATCAAGTTCATTCCTGAAAGTCTTATAACCTCGTGAAGTTGGTTGCGCCTCTCATTTATATTGCCATACTTGGGCATGAATGTTCGTATTTCATGGCCTTTTTCTTGAATTGCTTGTGGTAGATGTCTTGAAATATTTGAAATTTCAGTTTCCGGTAGATACGGAAGTATTTCCTGGGTAATGTACAGAATTTTTTTTGGATTCATTTTATTTAAAACTTTGTTTATGTACAAAGATAATAAAAAAAAATGTGATATTTACAAGTATTTTGCTCGGGTTTGTCTTGTTTTCAGATTATTAGGCATAAATAAGCTAAAACTCAGCATAAAATTAGCTAGGTATAATGAGATATTGTTTTTTTATGTCGTAATTTTTGTGTTGCTTTGCACTCCCAAAATTTAGATATTAGAATTAAACTGAGCATAGTATTTCTAATTCTTTATTTTAAGAACCACATTTAACATTTCAAACAGTGTATTCCAACAAACATATTTCTAAAATAAGTCTGCCCATTTTATTAAGCTTGCTGGCGCAGAATATTATTCAAGTTATCGATACTGCTTTTCTGGGAAGAGTAGGCGAAGTTGAGCTAGGTGCATCAGCTTTGGCTGGAATAATATATATAGCCATCTACACTATAGGTTTTGGCTTTAGCATGGGATCTCAGATATTGATTGGGCGACGCAATGGCGAAAAAAATTATAATCAGATAGGAGAGATAGTAATTCAAGGAATTTTGTTTTTGCTAATACCTGCTATCCTTTTGATTTTTGCATTCAAAATGGGCTTTACCGAGCTGCTGTTGGGAATATTTAAGTCTGATAATGTAAGCGGTGCAGTAGGTGATTACTTGGATTGGCGTGTGTATGGATTTGTATTTGCCTTTACCAATAGTTCTTTCAGAGCCTTTTATATAGGTATTGCCCGCACCAAGGTTTTGATGCTCAGTTCTATTGTTATGGCAATAGTCAATGTGATATTGGATTATGCATTGATTTTTGGTCACTTTGGAATGCCCGAAATGGGAATCTCAGGGGCAGCGTTAGCATCTGTGATAGCAGAAGCCAGTGCCACCCTGTTTTTTATAATCTACACAAGAAGAAGAGTTGACCTTAAAAAATACGGATTCTCTAAAATATCATTCAACTGGTCTGTAATCAAGAAAGTACTTGATATTTCGATTTTTATGATGGCACAATATATGCTATCTATTGTTACCTGGATGATGTTTTTTGTATTCATAGAAAACTATATGGGTGAACGTTCATTAGCTGTAACCAATATTATACGAAGTTTATATACAATAATAACGCTGCCAACAAATGCCCTTTCAGCAGCTGTCAATACTCTTGTAAGTAATACTATAGGTGCTAATCAAAAGGAAAAGGTGCTGGGGCTAATAAAGCGAACAGCTATTCTTAGTTTGTGTGCTATGATTGTGTTTATTATTATTGTGGGTCTAGCACCAAAATTATTTTTGCATATTTACACCAACGATATTGGATTGATCAATAGTGCTATATCACCCCTGTATGTGTTATTGGCTTCTCTTCC
>CAZSKF010000150.1:0-4705 GCA_964607405.1 uncultured Proteiniphilum sp.
GTGATTGTATCCGCTTCGCTTGCTTTGCCACACAAACTGGTTGGGATTGCCCTTTACAAACAACACAGGATTTTCCGGTTCCACATATTTAGCGTGAGTCTCCTCAAACAAAGTAATATCAAATGCACCCGTTGCAGCATCGTATCTGTTAAGATGCATATGCTTTTGGGCCCTGTTGAGCTCAGCTATATAAATAGCATCACCTTGCGGGCTCCACGCCACATTTGTCAGATAATGCTCATCGGGTTCACCCGTCTGCATATAGGTTGTTGTGCCCAAGTCTGCATCATACACCCCCAGAGCGACATGATGACTGGCCATCCCCGCCATAGGATACTTATAGTCTCTTAGCTTTGCCTCTCGGGCCGACATATCCACCAAAGGATAATCTTCCACCATCGACTCATCCATGCGATAGAAAGCAAGCTTATCACCATCGGGCGACCAAAAGATACCGCCACTGATACCAAACTCGCTGCGATGCACCGTTTGTCCATACACTATAGTTTTATCATCCTCGCTAGAAACTGCTGTCTCCTTACCATTCACATCAACAATAAAAAGATTATTATCCTTTGTGTATGCCATAAATCTATTATTGGGCGACAGAGTATGATTCTCACTATTTTGAGGAAAATCAAACTGAGCCAATCGCTCTTTACTGTCAACATCAATAATGGCAAATCCCTTTGATGTGCGCACTCTTAGTATTGGCAAACCATCTGCAGAGAACGAAGGAGCAAACAAGCGCTCTCCATCCTTGCCCAAAGAGTTTAAAACAAACATAAAAGATTTGCTCTCCACCTTCATTGGATTGTGAACCACAAACACCGAGTCGCCCTTTACTTCAATCAGCTTATCGCCATACCATTGATATTGCGCCTCAGCACGAGGAGAGAACTGATAGAATGACTTTCCACCCGGAATCAACTCGTCAAGCGTGAACTCCCTTGCATTTTGTGCCACAATAGCCTGCGCCACAAAAGCAAGTAGTAATAAAACTATATTGTATCGTTTCATAATTTACAAACGTGTGTTATAATATTGTATTCTCAAAAAGAGATTTAATAGTATCGTTATATTCTCCCACAATTTCATCAACAACCTGCTGAGACGACACAATCTCATGCACAAGTGATGCCACCTGTCCAATCTCCAATTCCCCATCCTCCAGATCGCCTTCAAAAATTCCTTTCTTGGCTCTGCCGCGTCCCAGTAGTTCACGCATCTCATCGGCCGATGCACCACGATCTTCCATCTCTTTGACCTCATCGTAGAAGCTATTTTTTATTAACCTTGTGGGGCTAACTTTCTTGAGCGACAATACCGTCTCGCCTTCTGCCAGCGACAAGCAGCGCTCCTTAAACAAATCACTGGCCGAGCTTTCGCTTGTGAGTGCAAATCGAGTTCCTATTTGCACACCCTCAGCCCCAAGAGCAAAAGAAGCAGCCATAGCCGCACCTGTGGCAATACCACCAGCAGCAATCACAGGAATATCAACCGCTTTGCTAACTTGCGGAATCAATACCAAAGTAGTAGTCTCTTCACGACCATTATGTCCTCCTGCCTCAAAGCCCTCGGCCACTATAGCATCTACACCCGCTTGAGCAGATTTTTGAGCAAAATATGAGCTTGACACAACGTGCACCACCTTGATGCCGTTAGATTGTAAATGATTTGTCCATGTTTTGGGATTACCTGCCGAAGTAAACACCACCGGCACTTTTTCCTCAACAATAATCTGCATAATCTCCTCTACCTGAGGATACATTAAGGGCACATTCACCCCAAAGGGTTTGTCTGTAGCCTGCTTGCACTTCTGAATGTGCTCTCGAAGCACATCCGGATACATTGATCCTGCACCAATCAAACCCAATCCTCCTGCATTACTTACTGCCGAGGCCAATCTCCATCCGCTACACCAAACCATTCCGGCTTGAACAATAGGATACTTAATTCCAAATAATTGTGTGATTCTATTCTTTTTCATACAACAAAGATAAGAAACAGTTTTTAAAAATGCCATCACTATGCTCAATCAAGCACAAACATCAACAAAAAGATGGGATGGAATGACAAGCTAATTCCCAATACGCTTCTTTATCTCCTCTACTATTTTCTCCCTGTTCTTTATTATCACAATATGCTTTTCCGCAGCCTCATCAAAGGAGATATCATTTTCCTCAGAACTTTCATTATCTGCATTATTTATGTAAAAAATGCCTTTATATCGTTGATACAAATTGAAAGGGAAAAACTCTTGCGCAATATGACGATTCCCTTTATATCTGGATAACATCAATTTGTCAAAGTCGGAAGTTAAGGGTGTGTAAAAGGTATTGATTTCACTGTTGCTCAAATAATACTCAATGCTGTTTTCAGGAGGTGAGATTAACAACTTATTTTTAACATTAAAAGCTCCTTCATAAACCCTGGATTCTCCCGTCCCGACTAATAGTAGCAGGGGCGAATAATTCTCTGAGTATTCATCATGCATGTAACGCCCAAACGGCGTGCAAGGCACTGCAGGATAAGTTGAGATAGGGTTAATATGGGCTGCATGTTCGTAGATTATAGTTTTCACGTCTTTGTCTTTGGCAAACTTATCAATCAAGAACTTAGCATTTAAGAACATAACATAATCTCTCTTCTCCATTCTTTCAATCCTGTCGCGCCCCATTTGTTGTGAAACTCTCAGAATATGTACAATAGATTCTATTTCGTCTGTTGTAAGCAGCTCATTCAGTTTATAGCCATAAGCATCAAGAAATTCTATAGCATTGGGAAAATCTTCCTCCATTAATAAAAGAGCAAACTGATCCACCTCAGGCAATTGCATCTCTTGATTCAGAGCTGTAATAAAATCAAAAATAGCGAGTGTAGAGTTTTGAGTAGAAGAAATATTCGGGTTGTAATCGATACCGTACAGATTGACTCTTTCATCTTTAGCTTTATCTGAGTTATAGCTTCTCAAGTTATTTAGCAAATCGGTTGTCAAGCTATTGAGAGTTATTGAAGAATCAAGCTGATAGTCCATATCCTGAATAAACCTGTTATATGCAAGTGTATTTTCCATTGGAATTTCCAGCAATACTAATTTGCAATTTAACCTCTCCACAGCTTGTATAATTATTTGATGCGCCAGTTTGCTTATACCATGGTTTCCGTGCATAGACTCTCCCAGGGCTATAATCTTCTTATTATATATTTCACTAATCTGCTCAAACTCTATATTATCCTCGCTGTTAATGCTTATGTATTTGGTTTCCTTACTCACCGTTAATGGAGAAAGAGTTCTAACGGGATATGAATCTATTGGTTTGCCGTCAATATGCACATTCAACTTAGAAAAAGCGATATAAGCATCTTTGTCAATTTCTCCTGCGACATTAATACGGATATTTAACAACTCTGCATTAGCCAGATTAATGCTTTGTGAGGTTGAGCTCAACACAGTGTCTGGTGAGAATTTCAAGGTATCCGAAAAAAGAATGTTTTCCTGCCCATCAATAGCATCAAGGGTGATGGTAGCAAGTCTTATACTTTCACCTTTACCTTCAAACTCAACAAATGCCTCTTTTAGTTTATTATTGGGAAGTAAAATTCTTTGTTCAAACTCTGTCCTTAAATGATTGTTATAAGGGAAACCCTTCATATATCTCATTGCAAACAAATTATGATTGACATCTTTTACAAAAGCAGGAAAAGCATAGTTGGCATAAGCTGCATTACCGCGCCATGAATAAACTATAGTTGAATCATCCTGCATAGTGAAATGCAAATTATATGCATCTGAGTAAGTTAGTCTTCTTTCTTGTGACGCACAAGATGCGATGTGAAATATAAAAATAACAAGAAATAAAATTTGAGTTTTCATATAAATAAATATCAATTTATGATTTTAATGAGTTTGAAGCTCAACCCTTAACAGCGATATAAAATGGTTGTCCCTGACCAGTTGTTTATGTCTTATAGATTTAATATTGTTAAAAAGACAATATTCATCTTTGAGTTATTTGTTCTTTATTTTTTTTAATGCCTCTGCGTAAGATTCCATTATTATTACATTCTGAATTATTTCGGATTCCAAAATACTATCTTTTTTCTTTATGGGATATACTTGTTTAATAAAAATAGCTCCGTCTATCCTTGCTTTAGGCATCAAAAATCTGAAATGGTCATTGATATTCATATTTCCAATAAATCGGATTTTAGCTATATCAGCACAATTCATTTTTTCTGTGGATAAAAAAGAGGACTGCTCATTGAATTCATTCATTAAATACTCCAAGCTTCCTCGCATCGGAGGCTGCAATGGCTTTACTGTATAATGAAAGGCTGAATCTGGGGTTGATGTCAAAAAATCTCCTTTATCGGCTATCAAAGCAATACAACAGTAATCATCTTTGTATTTGTTTTTCAAATAATATCCCAGTGTGTGATTTTCAATATCAAGTGTTTGTTCTATGAGATCTTGATAGGCGACATGTCCAAAATGGCTAAATATAGTGACGGTTTCATTATGCCTTAACAAATTGTTGATCATAAACTCTGTGTTTTGATACATTGTTTCATCTCGGTTTATAAAGTTGAAATAACTATCTGATTTATTATTCAACGAAGTCAAGCAATGTCGCATCAATTTAGATTCATCTTCTGTTAAGATACTCTTAAAACCCTTGTTGGCGTCAAATATAGAGATAAC
>CAZSKF010000151.1:0-4641 GCA_964607405.1 uncultured Proteiniphilum sp.
ATAGCAAATCGTTTGGGAATCATCAGAGGGTGGGACTCTAATTGGTACGGTGGAAATAATTATGGTGAGAATATCTTGGAAGATAGCAAAATACGTAATTATCTTAATGCCCGTCTTTCCAAAGCAAGTGTTTCTCGTATAATTATTGAAAGAACATTGAAGTTGGTAACAATTACAATTAGCACTGCAAGACCTGGTATTATCATAGGTAAAGGTGGTCAAGAAGTTGACCGTCTTAAAGAAGAGCTAAAGAAAATTACTGACAAGGATATTCAAATCAATATTTTTGAGATTAAGAAGCCTGAATTAGATGCGATAATCGTTGCAAATAATATTGCTCGTCAATTAGAGGGTAGAATTTCTTACCGTCGTGCCGTTAAAATGGCAATCGCTTCAACCATGAGAATGGGGGCTGAAGGAATTAAAATTCAAGTTTCTGGACGTTTGGGTGGAGCTGAGATGGCTCGATCTGAAATGTATAAAGAGGGCAGAACTCCTTTGCATACTTTCCGTGCTGATATTGATTATGCTCACGCAGAAGCATTAACAAAAGTAGGGATTATAGGTATTAAAGTTTGGATTTGTCGTGGTGAGAAATATGGTAAAGTTGATCTGACTCCTTCTTATGCCACTGCCAAAGATAACCGCTTACAAGGTGGTCGCCGCGAAAGAGGTGGACGTCCTGATGGTGGTAGAGGTCCAAGAAGAAACAGGAGAAATAATAATAAAAACGCTTAAACCATTATGTTACAACCAAAGAAGACAAAATATAGAAGACGTCAGAAAGGACGTATGAAAGGTAATGCTCAGCGTGGAAATCAGTTGGTATTCGGTACGTTTGGTATAAAGTCATTGCAGTCAAAATGGATTACTGGTAATCAAATTGAGGCTGCGCGTGTTGCAGTAACACGTTACATGCAGAGACAAGGGCAAGTTTGGGTTAGAATTTTCCCTGACAAGCCTATCACTAAGAAGCCAGCAGAGGTTCGTATGGGTAAGGGTAAAGGTAATCCGGAAGGTTTTATTGCTCCTGTTACACCAGGAAGAATGCTCTTTGAAATTGAAGGCGTTTCATACGAGGTAGCAAAAGAAGCATTGCGCTTGGCTGCTCAAAAATTGCCTGTTACTACAAAGTTTGTAGTGAGAAGAGATTATAAACAACCGACTAATTAATTATAGGTATAATGAAATCGTTAAAGCAAGAAATCAAGGAAATGCCTGATAAGGATATTGTGGAAAGATTGGATGCTGAGCAACTTGAATTGTCTCAACTTAAGATCACTCACTCTATCACTCCACTTGATAACTCAGGTGAGATCAAGGATAAACGTAGAAATATCGCACGCTTGAAAACTGAGCTGCGAGTTCGTGAAATGAACAAAGCATAAATATAATATGGAAACGAGAAATTTAAGAAAAGAAAGAGTTGGGGTCGTTTTCAGCAACAAAATGGATAAGTCCATTACTGTTTCTGTAAAATGGAAAGAGAAACACCCTATTTATGGGAAATTCGTTAATAAAACGAAGAAATTTCACGCCCATGATGAGAATAATGACTGTAACATTGGTGATACAGTAAGAATAATGGAAACTCGCCCTTTGAGTAAAACAAAGAGATGGAGATTGATTGAAATAATAGAAAGAGCTAAATAAGATGATACAACAAGAATCAAGATTAAAAGTAACCGACAACAGTGGTGCTAAAGAAGTACTCTGTATTCGTGTGTTGGGAGGAACCAGAAGAAGATATGCTTCTGTAGGTGATATTATTGTTGTAACAGTAAAAAGCACTATTCCCTCGAGTGATATTAAAAAAGGTGCAGTTACAAAAGCTATGATTGTTAGAACGAAAAAAGAAATTCGTCGTGCAGATGGATCATATATACGTTTTGATGATAATGCTTGTGTTCTACTAAACACTTCGGGTGACCTTAGAGGTACTCGTATTTTTGGACCTGTAGCTCGTGAATTGCGTGCTGCTAACATGAAGGTTGTTTCATTAGCACCTGAAGTTCTTTAATTTATTAAACAGTCATAGGTAATGAGTAAATTACATATTAAAAAAGGTGACACTGTTATTGTTAATTCCGGAGAAGATAAGGGTAAAACCGGTCGCGTATTGGAAGTATTGGTTTCTAAAAACCGCGCAATCGTAGAAGGAATTAAAATCGTGTCTAAACATACAAAACCCAATGCTCAAAACCCAAATGGTGGTATTGAGAAGAAAGAGGCTGCAATTCATATTTCTAAACTTAATCTTGTAGATCCAAAATCTGGAAAAGCTACTCGCATTGGTAGAAAAGTGGATAGCAATGGCAAGTTAGTACGTTATTCTAAAAAATCAGGGGAGGTAATTAAATAATGGCAAAAGAAGATATGAAAGAACAAACGCAAGCTGCTGCAGTTAATCCAAGTGGTGAGAAGATTGTTGATACAGCATCTTTGAAAAAAGAATACAACGAACGTATTGTTGCCGCCCTGGTTAAAGAGTTTGGCTACAAGTCTGTTATGCAGGCGCCAAAGCTGGAAAAGATAGTTATCAACCAAGGTTTAGGAATTGGTGTTGCTGACAAAAAAATAATTGATGTAGCTGTTAACGAGCTAACAACTATTACTGGTCAAAAAGCTGTTCCTACATACTCTAGAAAAGATATTTCTAACTTTAAGCTTAGAAAGAAAATGGCTATCGGTGCACGTGTTACACTTAGAAATGATAAGATGTATGAATTCTTAGAAAGACTAATTAGAGTAGCATTGCCACGTATTAGAGACTTTAGAGGTATTGAAGCTAAACTTGATGGTAGAGGTAACTATACTTTAGGTATCCAAGAACAAATTATATTCCCTGAAATCAACATTGATAGCATCAATAGAATTTTAGGTATGAATATTACTTTTGTTACATCAGCTCAAACTGATGAAGAGGGTTATGCTCTTCTTAAAGAATTTGGATTACCATTCAAAACAGACAAAAATAATTAAGATATGGCAAAAGAATCAATGAAAGCCCGCGAGGTTAAAAGAGCTCGTATGGTGGCTAAATATGCTGAAAAAAGAGCTCAATATATAGCTGAAGGCAATTATGATGCTTTGCAAAGCATTCCAAAAAATGCATCTCCTGTAAGATTACACAACAGATGTGGAATCACAGGACGTCCGAAAGGATATATGCGTCAATTTGGTTTGTCTCGTATTCAATTTAGGGAAATGGCTTCAAAAGGTCTTATCCCTGGAGTGAAAAAAGCAAGCTGGTAAGACTATGAGCTTTTTATCAAGCCTAATAAACAATAGTATTAATTAAATATTGTCCCGACAGTCGGGATCAATTTAAACTTTTTATAATGACAGATCCAATAGCAGATTATCTGACGCGGTTAAGAAACGCCATCCTTGCTAAGCATCGAGTGGTTGAAGTGCCCGCTTCTAACTTAAAAAGAGATATTACAAAAATTCTCTTTGACAAAGGCTACATCCTTAACTATAAGTTTGTAGAAGATGGTCCTCAAGGCAAAATAATGATTGCTTTGAAGTATGACCCAGTAAATAAAGTAAATGCGATTAAGAAATTAACTCGTATTTCTACACCAGGACTACGTAAGTATGTTGGTTATAAAGACATGCCTCGTGTATTGAACGGACTAGGTATTGCAATATTATCTACTTCTAATGGGGTGATGACTGATAAAGAGGCCTCAGCAATGAAGATTGGTGGTGAAGTTTTATGTCACGTTTATTAATTAATAGGAGGAATATAGCATGTCAAGAATAGGAAAATTACCAATATCATTACCAAGTGGTGTTACTATCTCTGTTGATGATACAAATGTAGTTACTGTTAAAGGTCCAAAAGGTGAATTAAAACAACAAGTAAACTCTGACATTTCTATTGAAGTAGAAGACGGAGTTGTGACTCTTGTTCGTCCAACTGATAATAAAGAGCATAGATCTCTGCATGGTTTGTACCGTTCACTTATTAATAATATGGCGGTTGGAGTTTCTGAAGGATTCCGCAAAGAATTAGAACTTGTAGGTGTTGGTTACCGTGCTTCTAATACCGGTCAACTACTAGAGTTGTCTTTAGGTTTTACTCATAGTATCTTTTTGAAATTACCGGATGAGATTAAAATCGAAACCAAATCGGAAAGAAATAAGAATCCTCTAATTATTTTAGAGTCGCACGACAAACAGCTTCTTGGTCAAGTTTGTGCAAAGATCAGATCTTTCCGCAAACCTGAGCCTTATAAAGGAAAAGGTGTTAAATTTGTTGGTGAAGAGCTTCGCCGCAAATCTGGTAAGACTGTAGGTTAATTATCAAAATTAAAATCACTATGTTGACAAAAACAGAAAGAAGACTAAAAATTAAAGCTCGTGTACGTGGAAAGATAACAGGAACAAGTGAGCGTCCTCGTTTATCTGTATACAGAAGCAATAAACAAATATATGCACAAATAATTGATGATGTTAGTGGGGTTACTCTCGCTTCTGCATCTTCATTGAAAATTACGGACAAGCTTCCTAAAAAAGAAATAGCTGCAAAAGTTGGTGAATTGATCGCTGCTAATGCTAAGGAGTCTGGAATAGAGACAGTTTCTTTTGATAGAAATGGATACTTATATCACGGTCGAATTAAAGAATTAGCTG
>CAZSKF010000152.1:0-4631 GCA_964607405.1 uncultured Proteiniphilum sp.
CTCAAGAGTTTACTATAGAAAAGGCAGAAGAGTGGATACGTCAAATCCCTACTCATGAGATACGTGAACAGCTTTGTATGAATCTGCTTCAAAACTTATCTTTTGCAGATATATTGGTTTCAAACTGGTTATCGTCTGATGATGAAGAAATACAAATATCCGGCTTGTGGTTGGTGTCAAGAATAATTCTATCTAAGTCTGATGTTGTTTCTAAACTAGACTTGAATTTCATTATCGATAAAGCAATTACGAATTTACGTTCCGAAAATTATTTCATGCGTATGGCTGCTCAAAATGCTCTTAAGTTTATGGGACGCATTTCGACTGATACTGCATCATTGATTTTGAATAAATTAGATTCTTACAAAAGCTCGGCTGATGTGGTGGACAACGAAATATACAATAGCTTGAGCTTTGAGTTTGATTTATAGCTTATAATATTAGCACACACACAAATATTAATATTGATTACTAATATAATTTGTAGGGCTTGACTTTTGTGGTCAAGCCTTTTTTATTCTAATACCCTTCGTGTGTCGAAACCATTTTATCAAAATATGATGTTTTGCGGACTGTGTAATTGTGCTTTCACACAGTTACACAGTTTGTAAATTGCCATTTTGCACTCCAGATTACTTTATTAAATGTTTGTAAATCGTATCTATCTGTCTAGTAGTGTGATATGAATTGTGTTTCTTCTTAATACTCTCTTTTATTCCTTCAAATGCAAAAGTGTTATTGCATTATTCACGTCACTTTATTAAAAATGTAATTTTACATTTAGTGTTCCAGCGTCATTTTCCTCCAAATGTAAAAGTGTTATTGGACTATTCACGCCACTTTATTAAAAATGTAATTTTACATTTAGCGCTCCAGCGTCATTTTCCTATAAATGTAAAAGTGTTATTGAACTATTCACGCCACTTTATTAAAAATGTAATTTTACATTTGATGAGTTTTGATGGCTCGTCCAAATTCCTAAAAGTTATATTTTAGCAGTAGTCCTGATTTGTTAGGAATAAAGTTTTTTGTATTACGATATATGTGCATTTTGTGTTGATAATATATTTCACAATGGGTTAAAGTGCTGTTAAATGATACTATCAAAAAAACATTTTATCTTTGTGCTTGTTTACTTTGTTACTAATAAAAAGTATGAATTCGAATAAAATTAATATTGCTGTAGATGGGGTTTCATCTTGTGGCAAAAGCACCATTGCTAAAGGATTGGCAAGCAAAATAGGTTATATTTACATTGATAGTGGTGCGATGTATCGTGCCGCTGCGTTGCATTCGGTAAGAAATGAATGGGTGAGCGATGATAGAATAGATGAAGTTGCGTTACTTGATCATATTTCGGAAATCGAGATTGATTTTAAAACTAACGATTCAGGAGGTCAGGATACATATCTGAATGGCGAAAACGTGGAACGTGAAATCAGATCGTTAGAAATAGCAAATGCTGCCAGCAAAATTAGTGCTTTCGGTTTTGTGAGGCAAGAGTTGGTGAGACAACAGCAGCTGATGGGAAAAAAGAAGGGTGTAGTGATGGATGGAAGAGATATCGGCACTGTGGTTTTTCCGGATGCCGAGCTCAAGATATTCCTTACCGCTTCTGCTGATGTGAGAGCCAAGCGCCGTTTCTTGGAATTGCAATCTAAAGGTATTGATTCTACATACGAAGAGATTCTTGCTAATGTAAACGAGCGAGACGAGCGTGACACTACCCGCAAGGAGAGTCCGCTACGCAAGGCCGATGATGCAATAGAATTAGATAATTCATACATCTCTATAGATGAGCAACTGCAATGGGCAGTAAATATGTTTAATAAAATCACAAAACAAAATGAGTAAAATTGAAATAGATAGACAATCGGGCACCTGTTTTGGTGTTGCCAGAGCTATCACTAGGGCAGAAGAGGAGCTAAAAAAAGGAGGGCCTCTATTTTGCTTGGGTGATATAGTCCACAATAATATTGAGGTGGAGCGATTGGCAAAAATGGGATTGATTACTATTGATCACGAGGAGTTTAAGAAACTCAAAAATGTAAGAGTATTCTTGCGTGCGCATGGCGAGCCACCAAGCACATATGAGATTGCCAAGCAAAATAATATAGAATTGATAGATGCTTCGTGCCCCGTGGTGTTGGGATTGCAGAAGCGTGTTAAGAAAAAATACATTCAGAGAGATGTTGATGATGCTCAGATTGTTATTTATGGCAAGCGTGGTCACGCCGAAGTAAATGGTCTTTTGGGACAAACTGACGATTCTGCAATAATAATTGAGAGCAAAGACGAACTGGATAAATTAGATTTCACTAAGAATATTACGCTCTTTTCTCAAACTACCAAACCGCTTGATGGTTTTTATGAGCTGGGCGATTTGATAAAATCTAAAATGGAGGGTGAAGCCGTATTTGAATTTTTCGATACAATTTGTCGTCAGGTATCAAATAGGGTTCCAAACATTCAGGAGTTTGCCAAAAAGCATGATATGATAATATTTGTGGCAGGCGAAAAGAGTTCGAATGGAAAAGTATTGTTTGCCGAGTGCAAAAAGCACAATCCAAACTCATATATAATTCACACTCCCGATCAATTAGATCCAAGCATATTGAGTGCTGATAAATCTATCGGAATTTGTGGTGCCACATCCACTCCAATGTGGCAAATGGAAGAAGTAAGTGATTTGATATCAAAAATGATTCCAAAATTAGAAATAGAAAAAGCAGCTTTTTAAGCTGCTTTTTCTATTTTAGGCCAGTTTGACTTTGCAGAAAAAAGACGTATCTTTGCAATCAAGTGTTTTTAGTCTAAATAACTTGATTTACAAATATATTCATATATGGATTCTAATATAAAATGTATTGGTGTTCTCACTTCGGGTGGAGATGCACCTGGAATGAATGCCGCAATTCGAGCAGTAACGCGTGGAGCAATTTTTAATGGTATGCGCGTATTCGGAATATTTAAAGGTTATAAAGGTCTTATAAATAACGAAATAGAAGAGTTTAAAACTAATAGCGTTAGCAATATAATCCAACAGGGTGGTACAGTTCTTAAAACTGCGCGATGCGATGAGTTTAAAACCCCGGAGGGTAGGGCTATTGCTTACGAAAATATGAAGAAGCATGGCATTGAGGCGTTGGTAGTTATTGGTGGAGATGGTTCGCTAACTGGTGCCGCAGTATTTGCAAATGAATACGATATACCCATCGTGGGGCTGCCTGCCACTATAGATAATGACTTGAACGCAACCGACACTACCATTGGTTATGATACTGCCCTTAATACTATTATGGAGGCAATGGATAAGATTAGGGATACGGCAACATCTCATGAGCGTTTGTTTTTTGTGGAAGTAATGGGTCGCAATTGTGGATATCTGGCTCTTAACAGTGCCATAGCATCGGGTGCCGAAGCTGCAATTATCCCTGAGATAAGCATGGAGAAGGACCAATTGGCAGAACTCATCGAACAAGGTTTTAGGAAATCAAAAAGCAGTAGTATGGTGCTTGTTGCCGAAAGTGAAATTACCGGTGGGGCATTAGATTTGGCTGAAAGGGTAAAACAACAATACCCACAGTATGATGTTAGAGTTACCATTTTGGGACACTTGCAGCGAGGAGGTTCGCCCACAGCACAAGACAGAATTTTGGCCAGTCGTATGGGTGTAGCTACAATTCAAGCACTCATTGAAAATCAAAGAAATATAATGATTGGTATTCGTGAAAATGAAATTACATACATACCATTTAAACGAGCTATTAAAAAAGAGCGTGAAATCAGTACTGAATTATTAGAGGTACTTAGAATGTCATCGATTTGATATAGATTAATTTTATTACGTAATTAAAAAGTAGTACATTTGTACACAAAATCAATTAAATACAAAAAATTAAAGATGGAATTAACACACATTGAGCACATAGGAATAGCGGTGAAAAGTATCGAAGAACAACTTCCATACTACGAAGGAGTATTAGGCTTGAAATGCTATAATATTGAAACCGTAGAAGATCAAAAAGTGAAGACTGCATTTTTCATGATTGGTCAAACAAAGATAGAGTTGCTTGAGCCAACTAGTGATGATAGCACTGTAGCCAAATTTATTGAGAAAAGGGGTGAGGGTATTCATCATATTGCATATGCAACTAAAAGTGTGGAAAAAGCTCTTAAAACAGCTGAGGAAAAAGGAGTTCGCTTGATTGATACAAAACCTCGCGCAGGTGCAGAAGGACTTCAAATAGCTTTCTTGCATCCTAAATCAACTGGAAGTGTTCTTACAGAACTATGTGAGCACCCCGAAAAATAAGATTCCGATTAAACTACAGTAGCGCTGCTGATAAGACTGGTATTAAAACTACATGTTTTTTCTTTAAAAACTAAATACAATACATTTAAGCGGATCATAAATAATATCCTCTATAGGTAGCGCTATTGTTTTTTTATTTGAAATTAGAAACGAATAACTATAAAATTCACAATATAACATTTAATTATATGAGCATACAACTCGAAAAAGTTAAAGAGCTAATTCAATTAAGAGAAAAAGCTCGATTAGGTGGTGGTGAGAGAAGAATAGAGTCTCAACATCTTAAAGGTAAATATACTGCACGTGAGCGTTTAGC
>CAZSKF010000153.1:0-4605 GCA_964607405.1 uncultured Proteiniphilum sp.
TTGCAAAGGTAGCAAAAAGTATTTTATAATCTAAAAATGCGCAAATTCGCAAAAACATCTTACATTTGTATAAATGATACTATAATTAAATATCACTTAAGTATATGAACAGCATCTTGAAACCTAATATATATCTTTTGCTCGTTTTATTGTCCCTGGGCTTGTCCTTTTCTGCATACTCTCAAATAAGCTATGGCGGGCAACCACTTCCACTTGTTGTTTCGTCAAGAACCAAGTTGGCGGTGGCGCAGTCTGTTCCTTTTGTGGAGATGACTCCCGTTGACAATCAGGCACTGCTATGGCGATCGGCACAGGATAATGAAGATTTCAAGAGTTTGGAATTTGCACATAAGTTTTTTGTGAACCTTCGCCCCGACAATTCGGGAGTTGTATTCGATACGCATGATGATGTTAAGGTGTGGAGAGTTGGAATTCGCTCGTCAAAAGCCTATTCAATTAATATATTATTCTCAAAGTTTAAGCTGCCTGCGGGTGCCAAACTTTTTGTTTACAATGCCGACCAAACGATAGTGCTGGGGTCATACACTTATCTAAATAACAGTGATATTAATATGCTGCCCGTGCAGCCGGTGGAAGGTGATGAAATAATTGTGGAATATCAAGAGCCTGCAAACGCAGCATTTGAAGGAGAGATAGAGATTGGCGAGGTCAACCACGACTTTAGAGGTATCTTTAGAGCAACAGAACCCAGAGATCCGGCACAGAATTGTCATCCAAACTTGGTTTGCTACCCCGAAGATATTGAGCCGGGAAGTGGAGTAGTGGCTATTATCATTAATGGGCGCACGTATTGCACTGCTTCGCTTATTAATAATACCGAAAGTGACGGAACACCATATCTCATCACAGCCACGCACTGTTTGAACAACGACTATAGCACTTCATTTCTGAGCAACAGACAGTATGACTTGGTGGCAGGAAATATTGTAGCCTTTTTTGGTTATCAATCTCCAAATTGCGATAAACCCATCAGAGGAAATGTGCAAATGACAATGGCGTCTCTCGACTCAGTATTTATCAGTGAGCGTCACGATGTATCTATGCTTAAGTTTAAGGAGATGCCCCCCGTTGAGTATCAACCATATTATCTGGGCTGGAATGCAAGCAACAAGAACAATCAAACACCATATCATGGCATTCATCACCCCAATGGCGGTATCAAGAAAGTAGCCATAGAGAATGATGCATTAGCAATATCCTCGTTCGGAACATATCCTCCTTATAATATGGAGCCAAATGCACACTGGGCAGTCAGAGCATGGGATGTTGCCGCTACAGAAGGAGGCTCGTCGGGTTCGCCATTATTGGATAACAATAAGCGAATAGTGGGCACACTAACTGGTGGCGAGTCGTACTGCTCATCACCCAAAGGGCCAGACTTATACGCATCACTCAATAAGGTGTGGAGCTTTACTGACGATAATGTTACGCCGGTGTCTCTTCAGTCCTTTCTAGACCCTGAGAATAGTGGAGTGCTGGAGATTGATGGCTACAATCCTTATGAAAATCAGCCATACACCAAGAGTGCCAACTTCCTGCCCACAGACACCGTAACGCAAACCTACCATAAGTCGGTGCCCATGTTTGCAACTAACAATACATATGGATATAAAGAATTTGCCGAGGAGTTTTACTCTAAGGATGGCGCTAAGTTGCAAGGCGTTTATATCACATCGCCCATCACAAACAACGCTCAAAATCTGGATGTGCGCATCAAGATATATGATGATAATGACGGAGTGCCGGGACGTTTGGTGCATGAGCAGAAGTTGACCTATAAATTTAAATACTACCAAAGTGACAGCTTTGGCGAAGAGGACAGATCGATGAACAGAAACGTAGAAAACTACCTGCGCTTCACATCACCCGTTAATATTTCAGGTAAGTTTTATGTTGGCTATTCCGACAATTCCAATACCGTAGATGGGTTTAGTGTAATGAATGTTGCACCACGACGAATTAGTTCTGGATATCCTGGCACAGCATGGATAAAGGATATGGAGGGTTGGATTAAATCTTCAGGGGCTATTGAATATCCCATAAACACATCTCTAATGATAGCCCCTTATGTTATTGGTAAAGGCTTAGATGCTTTTCTTCCGAACAGACCCGGGAGACCAACTCCCCCAAATAGGCCTAATAGACCAAGTAGTCCTGATAATCCCAGTAGGCCTAATTATATCAGACCCGCAAAGCCATATATAAATTCATTTTACAATAAAGAAACCAACCGTATATTTATTGAGTCAAACATGGATCTAATTAATTGGAAGGTTTATAACTCTCTAGGGCAGTTGATAGTGAGCGGCGAGGCTGATGCAAATATCAACAGAGTTGCATTCTCACCAGATGTTCACAGCAAGGGTGTGTATGTAGTGAAGGTGAAAGCCAAAGGCAAACAAGAATCAATAAAGGTATTGGTAAGATAAAACAAAAATAGCCTCAGACTACTAAAAGCGTCTGAGGCTATTTGACTAAAAACTTATAGTAAAACTCTACTTCGCGTTCACTCTAAATGTTTCGTCGCCATCGGCAAAAAACTTCACAATCTGATTGGCAGCAGCCAAACCGGCGTTCACGTTAGCCTCACCAGTTTGAGCACCACATTTCTTGGCAGATGCCAAATAGCGGTTACCAAACTTCTCAACCATCTCATCATGATTTGTAGGCTTAATATCCGTAGCATATTTAAATTTCGGACGCTCGCTCATTATGCGAACCATATCCGCCTCGTCAACCACCTCTTTTCTGGCAGTATTCACGATAATTCCATTCTCAGGCAGTCGGCTCATCAATTCAAAATTGATGCTTCCTTTTGTCTTCTCGTTGGCCGGCATGTGTAGTGATACTATGTCACTATTGTCATACAGCTCCTCGGGCGATGCAACGGCAGTTACGTTATGCTCCTTGCCAAGCTCAGGATTGCGCGCCAATGATGGAGAGAAAGCAAAAACCTTCATACCAAATCCGTTGGCAATGCGTGCGGTAATTTTGCCAATATGACCAAAGGCATGAAGTCCCAAACGTTTGCCCTTAAGCTCCGAACCGCTTGATCCGTCAAAGCCCGAACGAACAGTGCTTAGCAACATTCCTATCACAAGCTCTGCCACAGCGTTAGAGTTTTGTCCCGGCGTATTCATCACACATACATTGTTGGCTGTAGCTGCCTCCAGGTCCACATTGTCATATCCTGCACCTGCACGCACCACAATCTTAAGATTCTTTGCCGCGTCCAAAACTTCTTTGTCCACTTTGTCACTGCGCACAATCATAGCGTCAGCCTCTTCCACAGCTTTTAGCAACTCCGCTTTGTCGGTGTATTTTTCCAACAAAAGAGCTTCATGCCCCGCAGTTTCAATAATTTCTTTGATTTGTTGCACAGCGTTTGGTGCAAAAGGCTTTTCTGTTGCAATTAAGATCTTCATAAAAAATAAATGGTTTAAGATTAATTATTTGTATTGATATTGGATTAAATGATAGTAGAAAACCAGCGGATAGCCATAGCCGACTATCCGTTGGTCTTGCTGATTAGTGGTCTTTTTCAAATTCTTTCATGCAGTCAACTAATGCTTGCACACCCTCTTTAGGCATAGCATTGTATATTGAAGCACGGTATCCGCCAATAGAGCGGTGTCCCTTAATTCCCGACATGCCCCTTTCGGTAGCAAATTTCAAGAACTCAGGCTCAAGGTCTTTATATTCGTCCTTCATCACAAAGCAAACGTTCATTAGCGAACGGTCCTCTTTTGCGGCAGTTCCTTTAAATAGTTTGCTATTGTCGATAGCATCATATAATATAGCTGCTTTCTCTTCATTCATTTTTTGCATAGCCGATAGTCCGCCAAGCTCTTTTAGCCAGCGCAATGTTTGCATAGCCGCATAAATTGGAAGAACCGGAGGAGTATTAAACATCGAACCATCTTTAATGTGAGTGCGATAGTCAAGCATTGTAGGAATAGTACGGCTTACCTTGCCCAAGATTTCATCTTTCACAATAACAAACGCAACACCTGCAGGCGCCAAGTTCTTTTGAGCACCACCATAAATCAATGCATATTTTGAAACGTCAATAGGACGAGAGAATATATCCGACGACATATCTGCCACTAATGGCACAGGGCTGTCAAGGTCTTCGTGCAACTGAGTTCCATAAATGGTGTTGTTAGTTGTGATGTGGAAATAATCGGCATCCTCAGGAATAACATAATCCTTCGGAATGTAATTGTAGATAGTATCTTTTGAAGAAGCAACTTCAACCACCTCTCCAAATAATTTAGCCTCCTTCAAAGCTTTGCTTGCCCATGTTCCTGTATTCAAATATGCAGCCTTTGTTTCCATAAGGTTATAAGGAATCATACAAAACTGCATGCTTGCACCACCACCCAAGAATAATACTGAATAGCCTTCGGGGATATTTAGGAGCTCTTTGAAAAGGGCTTCTGCCTCGTCAATAACTGCCTGAAAGTCTTTTGATCTGTGGCTTATTTCTAGAACTGAAAGGCCAATCCCGTTTAAGTTTTTCACTGCTTCTGCCGTTTTCTCAATGGTTACTTGCGGTAGAATAGATGGTCCTGCACTAAAATT
>CAZSKF010000154.1:0-1512 GCA_964607405.1 uncultured Proteiniphilum sp.
TAAGGTGCTTGCAGACTTAGCAATGAACCATCCAGAAGCATTTACAGCTATTGTAAACAAAGTGAAGTAACAATCGCTATAATATTCAAAAAGGAGAAATCATTATGGTTTCTCCTTTTTTTGTACCCTTATACCAACTTCATATTATCTCCATCATTCATTAATTGTCTCACAATGCAATATTTTAATCAAATATCAGTTTATAAAATAAACATTGTTGTGTGTGAAATACTTAGATACTAAAAATATTATACGTGTTCTGATATTTATTCTTTCTGTTGTATGTTTATCTTCATGCAATACAGCCAACCTTAGTGATGCCCGATTGCAATATGTGAGGGGAGAATATTTTGCTGCATCAGAAACATATAGAAAAGTATATCGGGATCTCAAGCCCAACGAGCGTGCTATGCGTGGGGTGGTAGCCTATGAGATGGCCGAATCATACAAAAAGCTTAATTATCCTATACGTGCTTCCAGTGGATATGCCAATGCCATAAGATACAATTATCCCGACACTTTGATGTATTTAAGCTATGCACAAATGCTACACAAAGAAGGTAGTTATGCAAAAGCTGTGTCTGCATATCAAGACTATATATTAATGGACTCTGCCAATTATATGGCACAAGTAGGCCTGATGGGGGCAAACAATGCAGCCAACAATATACATAAGCCCTCTAAGCATATAGTAAAGCGGATGGATGTCTTTAACTCCAACAGAAGTGAGTTTGCACCAATGTTTGCCAATAATGATAATGTTGTTTATATCACATCATCTAGGAATGATGCGAAAGGTGATTCGGTAAGTGATATTACAGGACTAAAGAATAATGACATTTTCATCATAACTAAAAATGATAAGGGAGAATGGAATGCACCACAGATATTAGAATCAGAAATTAATACAACTCTTGATGAGGGAGTCACGTCCGTATCGTCAGACGGAACATATTTATACTATACTTACTCGCCACAAAGTAGTGAGAAATCTACTACAACCAAAATTTACTATGCAAGGCGAAGTGCCGGTGGAGGCTGGAGTGCAGGGCGAGAGTTGGTATTGTCTAGGCGCGACTCTACCTCAATATTCGCACATCCTGCCATTTCACCAGATAATAATTGGTTGTATTTTGTCTCAGATATGCCGGGAGGATATGGAGGTAAGGACATATGGAAAGCTTACATTAGTGATAACTTAGTATTGTCTATAGAGAATTTAGGCCCGGAGATAAACACCCCCGGAGATGAGATGTTTCCTTATTTAAAGAATGACACAGTGCTTTACTTTTCATCAGATGGACACCCGGGATATGGAGGCTTAGATCTTTTTGAAGCAAAGTTTGATAAAAAGATAAATAAGTGGCTTGTGCAAAATATGGAAACACCCATGAACTCATCAATGGATGATTTTGGAATAACTTTTGAGAAGGAGAAATATAAAGGCTTCTTCAGTTCCAATAGAAATGATGCACGCGGAAGAGATCATATCTACTCCTTTGAATTACCCGA
>CAZSKF010000154.1:1612-4599 GCA_964607405.1 uncultured Proteiniphilum sp.
AATATAGCAATAGAACTTTCGGCTCACACCGATAGAAAAGGTACAGACAGCTACAACAATGATTTGTCATTGAGAAGAGCACAATCAGTTGTTGCATATCTTATGCTTAATGGTATCGAAAAAGATAGACTTACAGCTGTGGGTTATGGCAAGACAATGCCAAAGGAGGTTACGAAAGCACTTGCCAATAAACATGACTTCTTGGAGGCAGGGATTATTCTTTCAGAAGAATATATTGAAACTTTAACCGAAGAACAACAACAAATAGCTGACCAAATAAATCGTAGAACTGAATTTAAAGTAATTGACTTGAATTATGGCCTATATTGAAGGAGTATAGTTCTATAATTAGGGATATTATCACTGTGCGTTAAACTCAAATAATTATTTTTTGTTACATTTGTAGAAACTACTTATTACCGTAATATGGCTTATATTGATTATTATAACATATTGGGAGTTAGCAAAACTGCAACAGCAGAAGATATAAAAAAAGCATATCGAAAAAAAGCACGTAAACTCCATCCTGATTTAAATCCAAACGATAAAGAAGCACAACGAAAATTTCAGGAACTTAATGAGGCTAATGAAGTGCTTAGTGATCCGGAAAAGAGAGCTAAGTATGACAAGTATGGCGAGAACTGGAAGCATGGTGAGGAATATGAAAAGGCACAGCAGCAGTATCAGCAGCAACAACAGCAGCAATGGGGCTCACGCCAAGGAGGGCAAACGTTTTATACTGAAGGAGACTTCTCCGATTCGGATTTCTCAGACTTTTTCCATTCTATGTTTGGTGGTGGTTATACACATCGCTCAGGCGGTCACACTTCACGCAAATATAAAGGAGGAGATTATCAGGCTGAATTGCATCTGACTTTACGCCAGGCTCTTCATACTCATCAACAAACACTTACAGTAGAAGGCAAAAACATAAGAATAACAATCCCTGCCGGTGTTGCCGATGGTCAAAAAATAAAACTGTCAGGATATGGACAACCAGGTGTGAACGGTGGTCCTAACGGGGATCTTTTCATAACTTTTATTGTGAATGAAGATCCAAACTTCAAGCGTTTGAATGACGATCTTTACAGCACGGCACAAGTAGATCTTTATACTGCTATTCTGGGTGGCGATGTAACAATCAATACTCTTGATGGACAAGTCAAAATGAAAGTAGCTCCAGGTACTCAACCCGAGTCCAATGTAAGACTGCGAGGTAAAGGTTTTCCAAAATATAAGAAGGAGGGCCAGTTTGGCGACCTAATAGTTACACTCAAAGTTGAAATTCCTAAAAACCTTTCGGAAAAAGAAAAGGGTTTATTTGAAGAACTATCAAAACTAAAAAGCTAATGATGGAAAATAAAATACTATACAGAGAATGCATTCGCATATACCAAGTGCAGGAATCATTTATCGACTCTCTATGTGATTTAGGTCTAATCAGAGTTTTGGTAAGTGAAGAGCAAGAAAGGTATGTGGAATATGACGAACTAGAAGAGTTTGAGCAATTTATAAGATGGCACAGCGAAATGGATATAAATGCTGAAGGCATAGAGGCGCTCTACTACATGCTGGAAAGAGTAAGATCGCTTCAGTTGAAAATCGACGCCCTTCAAAGTGAGCTTGATTTTTACCGAACACTTTAGTTTATGCAAACGTAATGAAGAAAATAATCATATACCATTTAATGCTACTACTCACCACATCGGCAGTTTTAGCACAAGAGCTCAATGCCAAAGTAAAAGTAAATGCACCTAAGATAGAGGGAAGCAAACAGGCCTTGATGACATTAGAGAGTGAGCTAAACACATTTGTCAACGATCATAACTGGACCGATCTCAAATTTGCCCCAAAAGAGCGAATAGATTGTAGCTTTACATTAATAATACACGAGATGAGTTCTCCTACATCATATACAGGTGAACTACTGGTACAATCAAGGCGACCTATATTCAATTCAAGTTATCATTCGCCAATGCTCAATTATCGTGACACCAAGGTATCGTTCGATTATATCGAGTATCAACCACTAAGTTTTGATACTAATCGCTACGATAACAATCTCACATCCATTTTTGCATATTATATATACCTCATTTTGGGACTCGACTTCGATTCTATGTCCCTACTTGGAGGCACATCGTATTTTCAAACCATGCAATCAATAGCCACAACTGCACAAAGTATTAATCAAGCAGAGTGGGGTTCTTTTAATGATGCACGCGCTCGTTCATCACTTGCATCCTATTTGTCAAACCCGTCATATGAGTCATACAGAATGATGTGGTACAATTATCACAGAAAAGGTTTAGACGAAATGGCTTCAAACTTAGATGAGGGTCGCAAAAATATTGTAACTTCGCTTACTGAACTCACTTCTTTAAAATCAAGGCAGTCAAATTCTGTTTTGATAACCATTTTTGGCGATGCCAAGCTTGACGAACTTATTGATGTTCTGTCTAATGGCGAAAGAGATGAGAAAAAGTCAGCATTAGAAACTCTTCAAAGTGTCTATCCATCCAAGAGCAGACAACTTGAGAGATTGAAGTAACAAAACATTATTGAATAGGTATGCTAAAATCACTGTCAATTCAAAATTATGCGCTTATAGATTCACTAGAGATTGATTTCGACAGAGGCTTCTCTGTTATTACAGGCGAAACAGGTGCCGGTAAATCAATTATACTTGGTGCTCTTTCTTTGATACTTGGACAACGGGCCGAAAGTAAATTCATAAAACAAAGCGAACAAAAGTGCACTATCGAAGGCACATTTGATATATCATTATACAATCTGAAAGATCTTTTCAATCAGCTTGATTGGGAGTATCATCAAGACGAATGTATTATTAGGCGCGAGATATGGACAAATGGCAAGTCACGAGCATTTGTCAATGATTCTCCCGTATATCTTGCTGATTTGCGTGAGTTAGGTGATAAGCTTATTGATATACACTCACAGCATCAAAACCTGTCGCTTAATGATAA
>CAZSKF010000155.1:0-4569 GCA_964607405.1 uncultured Proteiniphilum sp.
AAAATAGGTATGTTTACGGGTGCTTCAACTGGTGATTCTATTGATGGCAGCTTGGCTCGTGCTAATGCCGTAAAATTCCGTACTCCTTATCAAACAAATAAGGATATGCGTAATGCCGTAAATGCGGTTGATCACGATCCGGTGCCTTATTTTGATATGCACTTATCGCAATTAGCTCAGGAAATCAGATATGGTTTTCTTGGTGGCGTTGATGTGGCTATCGTTGAGGCTTGTGAGGTTACTGAATCGGGCGAGATTGTTCCTACAAGTGGTGTAGGTATTATGCCTACTATTTGTCGCCTTGCAAAGATTGTAATTGTAGAGCTTAATGACAAAGTTCCCGCCGCAATGAGAGGAATTCATGATTTATATGAATTGCAAGATCCTCCAAAGCGTCGTCATATTAATATATTTGAAGTTCAAAACCGAATTGGTTTGGAGTATGTGAAGGTTGATCCTTCAAAAATATATGTTGTAAAAACAAGCCAGGAAAACGAAGGTGGTGGTTTTGCACCTGTTGATGAAATCACTGCAAAGATTGGTGATAATGTGTCAAATTTCTTCGTTAATGAGCTGAAAAGAGGAAACATTCCGGCAAACTTCCTACCTATCCAATCAGGTGTTGGTAATATTGCTAATGCTGTGTTAGCGGCTATGGCAGAAAATGATAACATCCCTCGTTTTGAGGTATATACAGAAGTTATTCAGGATGCAGTTCTTGATATGATGCAGAAAGGTAAGATATCTTTTGCTAGCGGTAGCTCATTAACTCTGAGCAATGAGGCTATGGAGCGTTTTTATAGAGACCTGGATTTCTTTAAAAATAAACTTGTGTTGCGCCCTACAGAGATTTCAAACAACCCCGGTCTTGTTCGCCGTCTTGGTGTGATTGGTATTAACACTGCAATTGAAGCAGATATATTTGGTAATATCAACTCCACTCACGTGATGGGTAATATGATGATGAATGGTATTGGCGGATCGGGTGACTTCACCAGAAGTGCATATATCTCAGTATTCCTTACACCATCAGTTGCTAAGAATGGTGCTATTAGCTGCATTGTTCCTAAAGTTTCGCACGAAGATCATAGCGAGCACTCTGTGAAGGTTATAGTTTCAGAATATGGTGTAGCTGATTTGAGAGGAAAAGGCACATACGAACGTGCTGAAGAAATTATTGAGAAATGTGCTCACCCTGATTATCGCCCATTATTGCGCGAATATCTGAGCCTAACAAAGAAAGGACATACACCTCAAAACCTATATGCTTGTTATGATTTCCACAAGGCATTTATTGAAACAGGTGATATGAGAAATGCTGATTTCTCTAAATATAAAAAGTAACGCAGATATTGTTTAAAGATTATTGGCGCAGGTGGACTAGTTCATCTGCGCTTTTTTTATCTCTTCCAAAATCTGGGGAAGAATAGAGATAATACGGTGAATACTTCTAGCCTGCCAACTATCATCAAGAAGCTTAAATAGTGTTTTGTGAAACTGTTTAGAGATGAATAATTAACTGATGGACCATAGTCTCCTTGCCCAAGTCCATAACTACTCATGCTGGATATTGCTGTTCCAATTGATTCATCAAATGTCAATCCGTTTAAGCTTAATACTATGGCACTGAATCCCATTATGGTAAGATATAAAAATACAAATGCCAATACCTTTTCAATAATAGTATTAGAATATACCTGATTATTAATTTTCACAGCATACAATGCCTGTGGATGCACTTGGCGCTGTAGAACTACGTTAGTGTTTTTGACAAGAATAATTAGCCTTGATATTTTCATTCCTCCTGAAGTAGATCCTTCACTCCCACAAAAAAGTATTAAAGCAAGAATGGCAAACCAATAAAACTGACCCCATTTGAGAATATTAGTCGTGGCAAAGCCTGTTGACGAAACAGCTGATACTACTTGAAACAGAGCGGTTCTGACGGTTGTTTCAGCAGATCCTGTATCGTAATTGCCAAAATATAGAGAGAATAATATTAAAGATGTGGCAACTAGGATTATTACAACATACCATCTAAATTCTTCATCCTTGAATATTTGACCAGAGAAATATCTAAATAATTGATATATAAGTAAGAATCTTATACCCCCAGAAAACATTAAAAAGATTATTATATACTCTGTGTATGGTGAATTAAAGAATGCAATACTCTCTTGTTTGGTTGAAAATCCACCAGTTGATATGCTTGTCAGTGAATGACATGCTGCATCAAAAGCATCCATTGGCCCTGCCCATAATAATAAAAAACCTATAATAGTAAATGCTACGTAAGTAATTGACATGATTCTGGTTGAATCACTAATTCGCATCTTTAATTGGTCTTTGGATACTCCTGTGGCTTCAGCATTATAGAAATGTATTGCGCTACCACCAAAGAGTGGAAGAATAGACATTACGAATATAATGATTCCAACCCCACCAATCCATTGTGTGAGACTTCGCCAAAAGTGTAGAGACTTGGGGAATGCTTCTATATTTATAAGTGTAGAGCTACCGGTTGTGGTAAATCCACTTACACTTTCAAAAAAGGCATCGGTATATGAAGGAATTGCTTCACTGATTAAGTATGGCATAGCTCCAAAAAAAGCCATTAACACCCACGCAGATGTAACAGTGAGAAAAGCTTCTCTTTGAGAAATTCTTATAGATGAGTTTTTCTTTCTGCCAGCTAAAAGAAGCGTGGAACCGGTCAGAAGAGTAATAAGTGCTGAAATGTACAAGCTCTTTGTTGCACTTTCATTGTATATTTCCCCTACAAAAGCAGATAGCACCATCAGTGCAGCCTCCATTATTAGAATAAAGCCGAGACTGTTGAATACAAATTGAAAATTGAATTGCTTCATAGCTAGCTTAGTAAGTGGTTAAACTCATATTCTGTTAATTGAAATAGCTCTCTATTGTTTTCAGTGATTTGTTCATGAAAAACACTGTAACGTGGTCGTTAGGCATAATCTGTGTATCACCGCTAACCAGCATCGGTTCACCATCTCTGATTAATGCACCAAGTGTGATATCTGATGGTAGCTTTAGGTCCTTAATAAGCTTTTTAGTAATCTTAGAATTGGGTTTTGCTATAACCTCGCCTACGTTGGCATTTGAGAAAGTGAGGCACTTAATATTAGACGCATCAGCCATTAATAGAAGTTCGTATATTTTGCTTGCTGCGATTAGTTTTTTATTAATTACTGTTCCTATATCAAACTTCTCAGCCATTGCAATATAATCAATGTTCTCAACCTCAGCTATAGTTTTTTTAACTCCATACTGTTTAGCCATTATACATCCTAATATATTCACTTCGGAACTACCGGTAAGTGCTATAAATGCATCCATCTGGTTTATACCTTCACTAATAAGCAATTCAGTATCTCTGGCATCTCCCAAAAAGATGGTTACGTTAGATGGTGCTATTTCCAGTAGCTTTTCTGCTCGCTCTCTGTTTCTTTCAATAATTTTTATATTTACATTCGAAGGCAACAACTGGATAGCTCGCATAGTAATTCTACTGCCACCCATTATCATTATATTTTTTGTTTCGAAAGATGTTTTGCCCAAAATTGCAGGCATTAAGTTTATACTATCTTTCAAGGAAGTGAAGTAAAGTATGTCGTTGGGTAGTATTTGATCACTCCCTTTGGGTATGATTGTTTCGTGATCTCTTTTGATTGCAACTATATGAAACATCTTAGAGTCTGCCGACAATTCGTATAGATATTTGTTTGCTATTGGTGCATTCTCTCTAATTTTTGCAGCAGTAAGAATAATAGAGCCATTTGATAATTCCCACCATACTCTTGTCCAAGGTGTTTTGATAGCTGAAGCTATTTCTCTGGCTGCCATCATTTCCGGATAAATCATAGAGTTTACTCCAATTTTGTTGAAGAACTCAATATTCTCGGAGTTTAAATATTCAAAATTATCTATACGCGCCAACGTTTTTTTTACACCCATATTTGTGGCCAACATGCATGAGGTTATGTTTTTAGACTCCTCAGGTGTAACTCCAATAAATAAATCACAGTTTGATACTCCTACTTTATTTAAGTCAGACAATGAAGTGCAATTGCCAAGATAGGTCAATAAGTCTGGATAATCTCTTACAATATCTAATCTGTCCTTATCACTATCCATCAAAGTGATATCATGATTCTCCTGACCTAATAGTTTGGCAAGATGGATACCAACTTCACCAGCTCCTGCAATTAAGATTTTCATCTATTCTATTATATTAAATCCTTACAGCTATTGACGTCTTTATTTGTAAATGCTCTAAAGAAGATGTGACTATACTATCTGTTTTTTGGATAATTCAGTAGTTAAGTCACTATTGTTGTTTATTAATTTGCTTTTTAGATTTGATACTTCTAAGATTTTGTTGTAAATGCTCTCTTCATCAATTTTAGCAAGCTTGTGTAACTCTTTCATTGTGCCATGAGTGATGAATTCATCTTCAATACCCATTCTAAATACTTTGTTATCAGTAAATTTATTGTCAGAAAGGAACTCAAGAACCGCTGATCCCATTCCTCCATTAATTACACCACT
>CAZSKF010000156.1:0-4492 GCA_964607405.1 uncultured Proteiniphilum sp.
AGTTCAACGTAAACGCAAAAGTTGGCGATAAAATCAACTTTGCAATGAATTACGACAATACAGCAATGTTCGATTTCGACTCCAAACAAATAAAACTGGCATACCAAGGCGACGAGGACGAAATAATAAAAAATATAGAAGCCGGAAATGTCAGCATGTCCACGGGCAACTCCCTTATACAGGGAGGTGCGGCACTCTTTGGTATAAAATCCGACCTGCAGTTCGGAAAATTAAGAGTCGGCACGGTTATCTCGCAACAAGAGTCTGAATCCAAAACAGTGAGCTCCAACGGTAGTGTGCAAACCACACCCTTCGAAATAGGCGCCGATCAGTACGACGAAAATCGTCACTTCTTCCTAGGCTTCTACTTCAGAGATAGTTATGACAAAGCACTGGAAAAGCTTCCCTTCATCCAGTCGTCGGTACTAATAACACGCATGGAAGTATGGGTCACCAACAAGCGAGGCAATTACGACCAGGCGCGCAACATCATCGCCTTTGCCGATATGGCCGAGCATAATAATATACACAACCCATTCTGGAACCCTGCAGGCACAACGTCCGTTCCGCGCAATGAGGCCAACAACCTCTATCCAAGAATGGTGTCCGACTATGCACCCATCCGCGATATCAGCCTCACAGGCTCCATCCTGCCCCAGAATATTGAGATAGGGCAAGATTATGAAAAAGTTGAAAATGCACGCCTGCTTAGCTCCAACGAATATACGTTCCAGCCGCAGTTAGGCTACATCTCACTGCGCACACCCCTGCAGGCTGACGAGGTACTGGCAGTTGCGTATGAATACACCTACAATGGCAAAGCATACCAGGTAGGCGAATTCTCAAATAATATAGATGGCAACAAAGCACTGTTTGCAAAACTGCTCAAGCCCGTCTCCCTCTCGCCTCGTGCATACACCTGGCACCTGATGATGAAAAACATCTACTCCCTTGGATATGGAGCAAGCAATATACAGAAAGATAATTTCAAGCTAAACATTACATATCAAAGCGACACCACAGGCGTACACCTCAATTATATCCCCGAAGGGGGAATAAAAGGGCAGTTGTTGCTAAGAGTAATGAACCTCGACAAGCTAAATTCCAAAAACGACCCCTACCCTGATGGTATTTTCGACTTTGTGGAGGGCTACACCGTCATGCCACAAAATGGGCGAATCATTTTTCCCGTGGTCGAACCATTCGGCTCACACCTTCGCCAAAAGATTGGCGACGACTACATAGCCGACAAGTATGTTTATCAGGAACTATACGACTCCACACTGACAGTAGCACGTCAAGTTGCCGAAAAAAATAAATTCAAAGTCCTGGGAGAATTCCGCGGCACATCAGGCAATGAAATCAACCTCGATGCCATGAATGTTGCCCGTGGCTCAGTGCGCGTCACAGCTGCCGGCGAAACCCTCACCGAGGGTGTTGACTATGTAGTCGATTACATCACCGGCACTGTTAATATAATTAATGAGTCCATACTCGCCGCAGGCACCCCCATCAATGTATCACTCGAAAATCAAACAATGTACAACGTGCAGCGCAAAACAATGATGGGCGTTGACCTTGCATATGATTTCTCCAAAAACTTCACCCTCGGAGCCACCATAATGCACTACTACGAAAAACCCCTCACAATGAAAACATCATTTGCTGAGGAGTCCGTGCGCAACACCCTATGGGGCTTCAACACATCATACAAAAAAGAATCCGTAGCACTCACCAATCTGGTTGACATGCTGCCGTTTGTAGAAGCAACAGCCCCATCACAATTCCGGTTCGATTTTGAATTTGCACACATGATACCCGGGCACTACACCAGCAAATACACACAAGGATACTCGTATCTTGACGACTTCGAAACATCCACCTCGTCTATCGATTTGAGATCGCCCTATAGCTGGTCGCTAGCCTCCACTCCACTTAATAATACATCTACAGGACTATTCCCTGAAGCAGCCCTGAGTAATAATATCGACTATGGCAAGAATAGAGCACAACTGGCCTGGTACTATATCGATGGCATATTCACCCGTCGCAACTCATCCCGCACGCCCGCACATATCAAAAACGATCCTGATCAGCTTTCAGATCATCGCGTAAGAGAAATATATGAAAGAGAAATATACCCGAACAAAGAGGCAGTTCACGGCGAACCAATCACAATCCCCACAATGAACATCTCTTTCTATCCAAATGAACGAGGACCCTACAACCTCGACACCAATATCGACTCGCAAGGCAATCTGCTCAACCCCAAAAACAGATGGGGCGGCATCACACGCAAAATGGATACCCGCGATTTCGAATCAGCCAATATCGAATATATCGAATTCTGGCTCATGGATCCCTTTGCCGAAGACAAACTGGGTGAATCAGCAGGCGGCGATCTCTATTTCAACCTCGGCGAAATATCAGAAGATGTTCTAAAGGATGGTAAGAAGTTTTTCGAAAACGGGCTCCCCCTAGATGGTGACCCCGATGCCGTAGGCTACACTGTGTGGGGCAAATACCCCAAACGCCAATCCACCGTCTATGCCTTTGATAATTCGCAGGGAATGGATAGTCGTCGCATTCAAGATGTGGGGCTCAACGGGCTCAGCACACAAGAAGAATTCGAGTATGACACATATGCCAACTACCTTGAGGATTACAAAGCAAAACTCTCGCCACAAGCCATGTCCACATTGCTTGAGGATAAACACTCTCCTCTTAACGACCCTGCGGGCGATAATTTCCGTCACTATCGTGGTGATGAGCAAGACAGAGCCGAGCTTTCCATTCTAGAGAGATATAAGTATTACAACGGCACAGAGGGCAACTCCCTAGCATCCGAAGATACAAACTACTCCACCGCCGCACGCACCACGCCCGATGTGGAAGATATAGACAGCGACAACACACTCAACGAGAACGAAACATACTATCAATATAAAGTGCAACTCCGCCCCGAAATGATGCAGGTAGGACAAAACTTTATAGTTGATAAACGCCAAGTCACTGTGTCCCTGCGTAATGGACAAACAGGCAGTGTTAATTGGTACCAATTCAAAATTCCAATTCGCAACTACCAAACTAAAGTTGGCAATATACAAGGATTCAACAATATCCGCTTCATGCGCATGTTTATGACTGATTTTGAAAAACCCGTCTTCCTGCGTTTTGCCACCCTACAATTAGTCAGAAGTGAATGGCGTACCTACACGCAAGACATCAATACAGGCGGAGCGCAATCCGAAATAGGCGAAATAGAAATCTCAACGGTCAATATAGAAGAAAATGGCGACCGCCAGCCCGTCAACTATGTACTCCCACCAGGAGTATCGCGCATCCTCGACCCTAGTCAACCGCAACTGCGTCAACAAAACGAGCAAGCAATCTCCCTCAAGGTTGACAACCTTCAGTCAGGCGATTCACGTGCCATATACAAGAATACAATTTACGACCTTCGCCGCTACAAACGCCTTCAAATGTTTGTACATGCCGAAGCCTTTGCCAATGATGAAACAAACCTCGACGACAACGAGCTCACCATCTTCATGCGCATTGGATCCGACTATCGCAACAACTATTACGAATACGAAATACCCCTCCAACTCACCGAGCCGGGTGTTTACAGCACACACATACCCGCCCATCAGGAAGAGGTATGGAAACCGTCTAATATGTTCAACTTTGCACTCGAGCGTCTCACAAACCTCAAGCTTAAGCGCAATGCAGAAAAAAGACGCGAAAGCGGAGTCACATACCTCACACCCTATTCAGAGGTTGATCCTGATAACCCCAACAACCTGCTAACCATAGTGGGCAACCCATCCCTTGCCGAAGTCAAAGTAATGATGATAGGCATCCGCAATGCCACAGGCTCAGTCAAATCAGGAGAAGTGTGGATCAACGAACTGCGTCTTAGCGAATTTGACGAAAAAGGAGGCTGGGCAGCACAGGGCAACCTATTCCTAGCCCTATCAGATATAGGTACGGTCAACGTATCAGGACGTAAAGAGACCGCCGGCTTTGGAGCACTAGACCAAAGTTTGCTGCAACGCCGCAACGATGATTTCGCCTCAATGAACGTTGCCCTCAATGTTGATCTTGGCCGCTTCCTGCCCCACCAGGCAAAAATAAAAGCGCCACTCTATTATTCATACTCCAATCAAACTGTCACAGCGCAATACGACCCGCTCAATAAAGATATACTCCTTTCCGAATCGCTTAGCCAAATGGAGCACCAAAGCGAAAGAGACTCCATACTCAACATTGCCAACGTAAAGCAAACCACCAAAAGCCTAAGCCTTAGCAATGTGAAAGTTGACATAAAGAGCAAAAAACCAATGCCCTACGACCCTGCCAACTTCAGCTTCGGCTATTCACACAGCCTAAACCATTATCACAACCCTGAAACGGAATATGACAACAGTCTCAACAAGCGCTACCAGGCCGATTATTCATACACACCTGTCGTGCAACCAGTTGAACCGTT
>CAZSKF010000157.1:0-4476 GCA_964607405.1 uncultured Proteiniphilum sp.
GTCATAATAATAATAGTGTTTTTGAAATTAACCACCCTACCCTTATTATCAGTCAAGCGGCCATCATCAAGCACCTGCAACAATACGTTGAAAACATCGGGATGAGCTTTCTCCACCTCATCAAACAAAACCACCGAATATGGTTTGCGACGAATAGCCTCTGTCAGCTGTCCACCCTCATCATAACCCACATATCCCGGAGGTGCTCCAATCAGTCTGGTAGCACTAAATTTCTCTTGATATTCACTCATATCAATACGAGTCATCATATTTTCATCATCAAACAGATAATCAGCCAAAGCCTTTGCCAACTCTGTCTTACCCACACCTGTGGTTCCAAGAAAAATAAACGAGCCAATTGGTCGTCTTGGATCGCTAAGCCCTGCCCTATTACGCCTTACAGCATCCGAAACAGCAGCAATAGCCTCTTTTTGTCCCACCACACGCTTGTGAAGTTCATCTTCCAGATTAAGCAGCTTCTCACGTTCGCTTTGCATCATTTTGCTCACAGGTATGCCGGTCCATCTAGCCACCACATCGGCAATATCTTCCGAGTCAACCTCTTCCTTTATCATTGCCTTGCCTGCCTGCTGCTCATGAAGTTGCGCTTTCAGCTTATCTATCTCGGCTTCCATTTCTTTTATTTTGCCGTATCTCAATTCAGCTACTTTGCCATAATCTCCTTCACGCTCAGCTTTATCAGCTTCAAACTTAGCATTTTCAATATCTATCTTGTTTTGCTGAATCTTATTGATAATATCCTTTTCAGATTGCCAGCGAGCCTTCATCACGCTCTCTTCTTCGCGCAGGTCTTCAATCTGCTTGCTCAGCATTGTTTCTTTATCAACATCATTTTCACGACGAATTGCTTCGCGCTCTATCTCAAGCTGTTTTATTCGGCGCATAATTTCATCAAGCTCTTCAGGAACAGAGTTAACCTCCATTCTCAACTTAGCTGCAGCCTCATCCATCAAGTCGATAGCTTTGTCAGGCAAAAACCTATCAGTAATATATCTGTGAGAAAGCTGAACAGCTGCAATGATAGCCTCATCTTTGATTCGCACTTTGTGGTGATTTTCGTATCTCTCTTTCAATCCCCTCAAAATTGAGATAGTGTCATTTTCTGTAGGCTCCTCCACCATCACTGTCTGGAAACGACGCTCAAGTGCTTTATCTTTCTCAAAGTATTTTTGATATTCATCAAGAGTAGTAGCACCTACCGAACGCAGTTCACCCCTTGCCAATGCCGGCTTAAGTATATTGGCAGCATCCATTGCACCTTCTCCCTTGCCTGCTCCCACTAAAGTGTGTATCTCGTCAATGAAAAGAATAATCTCTCCGTCAGACTTAACCACTTCGTTGATTACTGACTTCAATCTCTCTTCAAACTCACCTTTATATTTGGCACCTGCCACCAACGCACCCATATCTAACGAATAGATTTGTTTGCTTTTTAAATTTTCGGGCACATCTCCACGAATAATTCTGTGTGCCAATCCTTCAGCAATTGCTGTTTTTCCGGTTCCGGGCTCACCAATTAATATTGGATTATTTTTAGTTCGTCTGCTCAATATCTGCAACACACGACGAATCTCCTCATCTCGCCCAATCACAGGGTCCAGCTTGCCGCTTCTTGCAGCCTCATTAAGATTGACTGAGTATTTGCTTAATGCCTGATAAGTCTCTTCAGCCGATTGACTTGTTACTTTCTCACCCTTGCGCAACTCTTTTATAGCAGCCTCAAGAGCAGATGATGATGCACCAAGATTTTTCATCAACTGTGATGCAGCATTTTTTTCCGCAAGCATTGCCAGTAATAGATGCTCTATAGATACAAATTGGTCATCCATTTTGCTGGCCACATCATTAGCTTTTTGAAAAACAGCATTCAAATCCCTACTCAATGAGGGTTCGCCACCGGTAACTCGAGGATAACTCTCTATTTCTTTATCAAGCATTGATTGTAACTGAGAAACATTCACTCCCATCTTTTGAAAAAGAAAGTTGCCAATGTCCTCGCCCACCAATAATAATCCTTTTAGCAGATGTGCGGGCTCGATAATCTGCTGATTGTTGGCACGTGCCAAATCTATCGATTTTTGCACTGACTCTTGTGCCTTGATTGTAAAATTATTAAAATTCATATTCCTTATTTATTGTTGTTCGTTTATTTAGCCTTCAATAATCACAAACAATAATGAAATCACTTTCATGATTGTTTAATGTGCCATATTTATTATTGCATTCCAATATATGTATATCAAAAACTCTGCCAAAATAAAAAATCGGACGTTATGTCATAATAATTTGGTTAATAAAGACAAAAACCAGTATCTTTGTCATGTTGTTTTAGATTATAACAATTTAAAAGCTATGCAAGGTTCAAATTCAAAAAACAAAAAAGTCAAGGTATTATTTGTGTGTCTGGGTAATATATGTCGCTCACCGGCAGCTGAAGGCATCTTCAAAAAGATGGTTGCAGATGCCAATCTTAATGACGATATATATGTTGATTCAGCAGGAACGTCAGGTTGGCACGAAAACGAACTGCCCGATGACAGAATGCGCAAACATGGTGCTTTGCGTGGCTACGATTTCAGCTCACGTTCAAGAAAATTCATTCACGACGATTTCAAGCAGTTTGATTATATCATTGTGATGGATGATGACAATTATGCCAATGCAATAAAATTAGCAAAGAACGAGATTGAAAAATCAAAGGTATATAAGATGTCAGATTTTCTTACTGACTTCTCTCACGATCTGATTCCCGATCCATACTTTGGTGGTTCGTCAGGATTTGAACTTGTGATGGATTTGCTTGAAGATGCATGCTCCAAGCTACTTGAAGATATTGTGGCAAAGATTAAATAAGATATTACATTTAATATATATAGTAATAAATATATAGAGGCTGTTATGGATTATCCCGTAGCAGCCTTTTTCTATGCCAATATTGAGAATAAAAAAAAGAGACAATCTCAAACATAAGTCTGAGAAAGTCTCTAATTATTTCAATTCAAATATAAATTTGAATTACTCTGGTGAAATTGCTTCAGTTGGGCACACATCTGCACAAGATCCACAATCAGTACAAAGCTCTGGGTCGATAGAATAAATATCACCTTCCGAGATAGCTTCTACTGGACACTCGTCGATACATACACCACAAGCAATACAATCTTCACTAATTACGTAAGCCATAATAAAGAATTTACTTGGTTAATAGATAGGGATAATATTTCGTATCCTGGAACTATGCGACAAAGGTAATTAGATTTTCAAAAAAAAAAAAATCTAGACAAATTCTTACATACATCCACAGATTTAGAACTATTGATATTTCACTGCTTAAAGGCACACATCAAGCATGAACAGAATGTGTTTCAATAAATTACAACGATCACAAACATTATCACTCGCACAAAATTATTTTTATTTATACATACCATTACAATAAGTTTTACATCATTTCGTTTCTATATTGATGAAAAAAGCAATATTAATATTATCATTACTTGTATTGATACCCATAAGCATAGTGGCACAGCACAATAAGTTGCAAAACCTACCTTATGTAGATTATAAGATATTTCATTTTGGGTTCATGGTTGGATTTCACACTCAAGATTTGAGATTGACACAATCGGGACACACAAATGAGAATGGAGAGGTATGGTTTTCAGAAATACCCAGCTACTCACCGGGATTTAGCGTTGGGCTGATAGGCGATTTGTATTTAAACTATTATATGAATCTTAGAGCAGTACCTACGATACATTTAGGTAGTAAAGACTTTGTATTTAGGGAGCAAACATCAGGCGAAGAATTTAGAACTAGCACTAAGAACAACTATATCACACTGCCCATACAACTTAAGTTTAACCCCGGACGAACTAACAATCACCGTCCTTATATAATAATGGGAGGATATGGAAGTTTGGAGATAGCACCTCGCAAAAACAACCCTGTTTTGCTAAAGCCGTTTGATTATGGTATTGAAGTTGGCGTAGGATGTGATTTCTACTTACCATTCTTTAAGCTTAGCCCCGAAATAAAATATTGTTTTGGAATGGCCGATATTTACGAAACCAAAAGAGATGACCTTGTTGACAGAGAGCTAATGAAATATCCTAACTCATTATCAAAAGCAGTTCAGCATATGATAGTTCTGTCATTCAACTTCGAATAATTAAAATTCAATACATCTTATTGAACTATCTGCCCAAATTTACGTCTGCCTCTTGCATAAAACTGCCAAAGGATACTTTTGTTATACATAGTATCAATATGTTTATTCACAGACTTATCCATATTTTCTATTCTGGAATTCTTAAAGTCGGACTTCATTTTCAAATAATCTCTAAACGCACCTATCACAGCCATAGCATTATTAAATTTGCCGCGCACTATAAAGTGGGCAAAAGCAAGAATATCAAGAAAGAAACGAGCACCCAACACGGGAACCAACCTCTC
>CAZSKF010000158.1:0-4410 GCA_964607405.1 uncultured Proteiniphilum sp.
TATTGTTCTTTCTTTCAAAAGCGATGCAAAGGTAGCCAAACATTTTTAACGTGCAAACATTTTGGGTGAGTTTTTTGACTTTTAGGCAAAATATTTACCCAAAAGGAAGCAATTTGGTGTCTTAAAGTTGAGTTGTGGTGCTATTCGTCCTCTTCGGAGTAGTGCTCTACCAGCACTTCGCGATAGTAGTTGAACACCATTGATTGCGACAGGATGCCTTTGTAAACACCGTCGCTGTCAACCACCGGTAGGTTCCATGCCTTTGTGTCTTCAAATGTGTTCATAACCTTTTCCATGGACCAGTCTATCTTTATTATAGCCGGCGCACCCACCATAAATTTGCGCACCTTGAAGCGATCGTATAGTTCGGGACGAAACATTATATTGCGGATATCATTGAGCAGCACCAGCCCTTGAAGTTTATTATCATCATCCACCACGGGAAATATATTGCGGGTACTGGTTGATATAACCTTTACCACATCGCCCAATGTCATTTCGGGATGCACCACGGGGATGTTTGTTTCAAGCATATCTTCTATTTGCAAAAAGGTGAGAACCGCCTTGTCTTTGTGGTGAGTGATAAGTTCGCCTTTCTTTGCCAGGCGCATGGCATAGATGTTATGCTTGTTGAATATCCTGATTGTGGCATAAGAGGTGAGCGAAACAATCATTAGGGGCAAAAACAACTCGTAGCCTCCCGTTAGCTCGGCTATAAGGAAAGTGCCGGTGAGTGGTGCGTGCATTACGCCCGCCATTACGCCTGCCATACCAAAGAGAGCAAAGTTTTCTTGAGGGAGATACTCTAAGAAGCCCGACTCGTTGATAGAATAGGAGTACACAAACCCAAGCACGCTGCCCAAAAAGAGCGTGGGCGCAAACACCCCACCCGTTCCGCCGCCGCCATTGGTGGCTATGGTGGCAAATATCTTGAATAGCAGCACCAATACTAAGAACAAAACAATGCCCCACCTGCCCTGAAGTGCATAAAAGGGGCTGCCGTTTAGCAGTTCTTTAAATTTGTCGCCTCCTGCCAGTAGTGTATCTATAGACGAATATCCTTCGCCGTACATTGGCGGGAAAAAGAAGATGAGTACGCTTAGTGTGACTCCACCAACGATGAATTTGCTCCACGGTTTTAGCTTTGCAAGCAGGTCTTCGTTCTTATTCATTGTCCACGTAACATAGAGCGACAAAAAGCCACTGGCTATACCCAGCCCTATAACATAAGGTATGCGTTCGAGCTCAAATATTTCTACCTGAGTGTATGCAAACATAGCATCGGTGCCGGTGAGGATATAGGAAATGGTGGTTGCAGTGACAGCGGTGGTTAGCAGTGGCAATATTGATGCCATTGTTAGATCGAGAAGCAGGACTTCAATCACAAAAAGAATGCCTGCAATGGGTGCTTTAAAAATTCCTGCAATAGCTCCCGCCGCTCCACATCCCACAAGGAGCATCAGATTGCGCTGATCGAGCTTGAATAGGCGACCCACGTTTGATCCTATGGCAGAGCCGGTGAGCACTATTGGTGCCTCTGCCCCAACCGACCCACCAAAACCAATGGTGATGGAGCTGGCTACTAGCGACGAATACATGTTATGTGGTTTTAGCCTGCTTTTGCGTTGCGAGATGGAGTGTAGTATCTTGGTGACACCGTGGCTGATGTCATCTTTGACCCAATATCTTACATAAAGGCCTGCCAGCAAGATACCGATAATGGGATAAACAAGATATAGATAGTTGGCCCCCGTTTCGGAGAAATTACTGGTAAGAAAATGATGTATAAAGTGCACCATCACCTTCAAAACATAGGCGGCAAGTGCTGTAAGGATTCCCACAATAAAACATGTAAACAGCAAGAAGTGACTCTCTTTGATGTGGTCTCTTCTCCACAAATGCAATTTTGTATAAACTCCTTTTATACTCATTTTCTTTAATGTGTTTTATTTTCTGATTATTTCAATTGTTCCCGTTTTGGACAATTTCATGATGCTTGAAGGTTGTGCTTTTTGATTATCGTTTTGTCGATATTCTACGATATAGTCAACTGCCTCTTTAATCTCTTCTGATATTTCTCTGAAAAGCGCAGGGGCAGGCGTACCGCTAATGTTGGCTGATGTTGACACGATGGGTTTTCGGAATTGCTGACACAGCTTCATCGAAAACTCTTCGTCGGTGATTCTGATGCCTATTGATCCATCTTCGGCTATAAGATTGGGGGCAAGATTGCGCGCATAGTCATATATTATTGTCAGGGGCTTGTCGGCAAGGTCTATTAAGTCCCACGCAATGTCGGGCACTTCTTCCACAAACGATTGCAACTTGACAGGATTGTCTAACAGCACAAGCATCGACTTTGAGTCATCGCGCTGTTTTATCTCATATACTCTCTTCACTGCCTCTTCGTTGGTGGCATCGCAGCCAATTCCCCAAATGGTGTCTGTGGGGTAAAGAATTACGCCACCGTTTCTTAGCACTTCTGTTGCTTTTTTTATATCCTGATTCATATTATTTGATTGTTGCTTAATAAATTATTTATCAAATCGTTGCATCACCACCACATCTGTTAGTGATTTATTGCTCACAAGCCAATCCTTGAGTGTGGCTGTGTTTATATAGTTTGCTTTTTCAAAAAGGGCTATGCTTGCCTTGTTGTGAATGGCAATGTATGCATATAGCTGATGCAATTGTAGGTACATGAAGGCATATCTCTCGATACACTCTAGGGCTTGCAGTGCATATCCCTTGCGCTGATGCTCCTCATCTATGAGAATACCTATGCCGGCACGCTTGTTTAGAGCATCAAAGTCATACAAGTCAACTGTGCCCACAGCCTCATCCGTGGTTTTGTCTATTACCATCATTCGCAGTTGCTTTATTTCATAAATCTCCTGCATGGCATTGGCTATATATTGTCTGATGGCAAACTTGGAATATGGCGCAATAGATCCGCCGCCTTTGCTCCAGATGCGGGTATCGTTTTCCCATTTATACAACACTTCCATATCCTCCGGCTCTAGGGCACGCAGATAGATGTCTTTGTTGTGAAAATAATCATTCGTCATCTTCTTCCTCTCCTTCTTCCTGTTGTGGTGTCTCGGCTAGCCCCTGAAGCTCTGCCAGTGATGGGCGACAAAACAAATAGACTAAAAACAGCACCACCGTGAGCCACACAAAGTTCATATTGTGCGACATGGCATAGAGCACTATATTTGCCAACGTCATTACATTGATTATATATAGTCTAAGCAGCGATGCGCTAGTATAGGACGTTAGGATGTCGGCATTATTCTTCTTTACCTTGTCGGCAAACAACTTTAGCGCCACGGGAATTGCTATAAGCGTTAGCCCAATGGAGTATCGCTCTGCTATTATGCCCACTGAGGCATCTGCCGCAAAGCTGATTTGTTTTGTTAATACCAACCCAAAGAGCAGTGCCAATACAATAACACTGCCATAGAAGTGTAAGTTAAGTTTCTTGATTATTTCGTTCATACGTTATATAATGTAGTTAGTTTTATTTTGATACCAGCTTATAGGAATCATCAAACAGGGTTCTGTTCATTATAGATCTGCCAAGAGTTATCTCGTCGGCATATTCTATTTCATCGCCTACAGATACGCCACGGGCTATGATACTCACCTTGACACCGTGTGTTTGCAATTTGCGATAGATATAGAAGTTGGTGGTGTCGCCCTCCATAGTGGCGCTTAGTGCAAGAATAACCTCCTTGACATTACCTTGCTTCACTCTCTCTTCCAGCTCTGCAATTCTGATATCTGATGGGCCCATGCCATCGATAGGCGAAATAATACCTCCCAAAACATGGTAAAGACCTTTGAACTGAACCGTGTTTTCGATTGCCATCACGTCTCTGATGTTTTCTACAACGCATATCACCGAGGCATCGCGAGATTGGTCGGCACATATTGTGCATATTTCGCTGTCGGAGATGTTGTAGCAGCTGGTGCAGTAGTTTACTTCGCGCTTGAGCGTAAGCAGTGCATTTGCAAAATCTTCTGCATAGTCGTCATCTTGCCTTAGCATATGAAGCACTAGTCTGAGGGCTGTTTTGCGACCTATTCCGGGCAGCTTTGCAAATTCATTTACAGCGTTTTCTAATAAAATGGATGGATATGATGTACTCATTATTTGTGTGAAATATAGAAGATGCAAACTTACACAAATAAATTAGAAATATAAACGGCTGTCAATAAAAATCAATTTATGTGAGCTTTCATTTTGCTACTTTAATTTAATAATCTATCTTTGTTTTATCGTAAAAAAGAGCAAAATAATATTTCTAAATCCTTAAATTACAACTTAAAACAATTATTTTATGAAGATTTACAATTTTAGTGCAGGACCATCTATTCTACCGCAAGTAACCATTGAGAAAACGGCAG
>CAZSKF010000159.1:0-4398 GCA_964607405.1 uncultured Proteiniphilum sp.
AAAATTACAACAATAAGCGGACATTAAAGAAATTTTTATTTAAATAAAGGTTAATAGAAAAGAACCCTTTTATTTTACATTAAACGAAATTACCAATGACTCTTGCTTTAGGTTTTTTGGAAGTGTCACAATAGTTTTGTCGCCCACTGTTTTCCACTTCAAGTTTCTTTTGTTTTGAAGCAATGTCATCTTAGCTCCTTTCTTGGGTGTGTTTCCTTCCCATTCTATTGTGGTGGGTAGTTGCTCATCTTCGGGCAAGGTGTATATTGCATATATCTTATTGCCATCCTTGTTTACGGTGAACCATGTGTTGCCACTATTATAGTTGGGAGTGATTCTGGTGTTGTATATTCCTTCTCTGTTTACTTTTAGCCAGTCGCCCACCTTTTCAAGTATCACCACTGCCTCTTGCTCTATAATTCCTTTGGCTGTTGGTCCCACGCCCAATAGCAGACATCCGCCTTTGGCTGTAATTTCTGCAAGGGTATTCACAATCGTTTGTGCAGATTTGTATGGTGCATTTGGCACCCATCCCCAATCGTGGCTAAGAGTGATGCAGCTTTCCCATGGATGTGCCATTTGCTTGTCAGGAATAGAGCGTTCGGGTGTTTGATAGTTTTCATATTTGCCTTTTATGGTTCTGTCCACTATCAAAATTCCGGGTTGGTTTTGTCTTACCTTTTCAGTTATCTTATCCATTTCAATATCTTGTCGTGGTGCTGCCACCCAGCCACCATCAAGCCATAGGATATCTATGTTGCCATAGTCTGATGTGATTTCGTTTAGCTGATTTCCTGTAAATGTTTTAAAAGCTTCCCAGCGCTCGGGGTGTCTCTCTATTTTATAATTCACACTACGGTTTGGTGTTGCAAATATGTCCCACCAATAGTCTTGGCTGTGCCAGTCGGGTTTGGAAAAATATACTCCAATCATAAAGTCTTTTTTACGAAATGATTCAAATACGTGTTTTGCCACATCTGCCTTTGGATGATTTTTGAAAGGTCCTTTTGCAATAGAGAAATCGCTATACTTAGTATCGAACATATTAAAACCATCGTGATGTTTTGTGGTGAATATTGCATATTTCATTCCTGCATTGTCCATCACTGTGGCCCATTGGTCAGGATCAAAATCGGTGGGATTAAACTCATTGCTTAGTCCCCAATACCATTGTTTATACTCTTCGTAGGTCATTGTTGTGTCGCGCGAAATCCATTCTACGTCTTCAGAGCAGATGGACCATGATTCCACAATGCCGGGAATTGAGTAAAGTCCTTAGTGGAATAGTACTCCAAACTTAAGGTCTTGCCACTGATCTAGTTTTTCCAACACCTCTTGTTCTTCAGGATAAATGTATCCGTTGGAGGATTCGTGTACGAAGCCCTGGTGTTGGGCATTAATGAATAAAAGAAATGCGCTTAGAATAATTGTAATTGAAATCTTCTTAATCATGTTATTACATTGTTTTTAATTAAATTCTATTTTGCAAAACTACAACATATAATCTTAATATGTGATATAGCTGTCTATCAAAACAAAAAAACCGCTTGCCCAACTGAGCAAGCGATTTTTGAAAAGAGATTTATAATTAAAAACGAATTATTAATGTTTAGCCCACCATAGTGGAGTAAGAACTGCATCGGTGCCTCCCAGTAACTGAACTGCTTGGTTGTATCCGGCAGGGTTGCTGTTTTGAAGTGAAGCAGGGTATCTTAATCTTTGTGGGAAGAAAGAAATTTGTTGACTATTAGCCGCATTGCTCTTTGTTAGATCAGGCATGTCAGTCAATGGGTTTTCTACTACCATATTTTCAAAGAATGGTAATCCCAAACGTCTGTGGTCACTCCATGTTTCAAGTGGAAGGTATGGATTTTGTGCAATAAACTTTTGAGTAATAATTTTAGTAAGTGCATCGTTTAGAGCTTTTCCATAAAGTGTTTGGCTTGCAACTGGGTATTTGTAGTCGTATTTTCCGGCTACGCCTGTGATTCCGTCCACCATGTCCATTTCTACTGTTGCAGGAGGTTCAGCTGTGTGATCCCATTTAACAGAAGTTCCTACGCGGTTGTAATCTTCTGAAGCGATGTAGTCGCTATAGAAATCTGAAATTCCAAAGTGGTTGAAGCTTTCTTCTATTCCACGCTCGTATGCATTCTTAGCACTCAATGGAACGCTCCATCCTTTTACAGCAGCTTCGGCAATTAGGAAATAAGATTCCCATGCACCAAAGAATACTCTTCGCTGTGAATGGTTTCTGTATTTTCGTGCTAAAGGAGGATTGTAGTTTGAACCTATAATTTGGTTCTTTGCACTTTGGTCTCCCCAGCTTCCGCCCGGCATTGTGTTCCATGTAAACTTCATATTTACAGTAGCGATCTTATTCTCTTGCTCAACGTCCGTGAATACGCTTCTCTCAAGTGGCCCAAGCCTGTCGCCAAAGTAATCTTCAGAGTTTTCAAAGTCGCCCGGTATTGTGCATAGTTTGTATGCTCTGGGGTCGATAGAGTTTTGAATACCATCAAAGAAGAATCCGATAGATGGGTCGTTGGTATAAACTGAGAAGTATCCGTCAAATCTTTGACCCATATATCCTGCGGGTTTGATGTATTGAGCATAGTCATTTCCTAGTTGGTCAATTGACTTTATACCACCCAAATTAATCATTAGGTTATTAAGAGTGTTGCTCATCAAGTGTGCGCTCCATGAGCGAGACATAACTCCTGCAAGAGGATCCCAGCCGTCGCGTTCTTGAACAGAGAAGATATCACCACCTTCAGAAATGTATAGGCCTTTGGCTGCATCTTCAAATTCTGCTTTTGCTTTTGCCTCGTCCACTCCTGATATACGCATTGATAATCTCATTCGCATTGAGTTTGCATATTTTACCCATTTAGTGAAATTGAACTCATATGCTCTGTCAAATTTCTTGTCAGAATCTATTGGGGAAATGCTTACATCTATATTTGAACTAGCATCTTTTAGTTCGTCAAGAAGGAAGTAATATACATCTTTCACGCTCGAAAACTCGGGGTTGGTTCCTTTGAAAGCTTCAATTGGAAGTGGTCCGAAGTTGTCTGCAAATTCGCTCATCAAATATACTCTCCATATTCTTGAAACCTCTCTTAGGTTTTTAGTCATATTTCTGTCATAGTCTGATTGGAAATCATCTCTATCCAATTGTATGTCAGCCAAGTCAACAGCCTGAGTAGCCGATTTCATCCAGCCCGAAACGTAGCTGTAGTAGTCAGTGCTCCAGTCATTGTTGTATGATCCAGCTGTAATACCACCCGATCTGTCCATTCTTCCTGAGCGTCTCCAATACAAGGCAAAGGCTCTCTCTGCTACGTGTGGATCTTGCTGAGCATCAGTAATAGCTTTGTTAAGAATATACTGAACCTTTATATCATCCTCATTAGCTGCATTTGGATCCTTATTGATATCATCGAAGTCTGAACATCCGACTAATAGCATAATTGCAGCAAGGAATAAGTATAGTAATTTATTTGTTATTTTCATTTTATTTCAAATTTAGTAGTTAGAAACCAAGTGTTACGTTAAATAAGAATGATCTGGAAGTAGGAGGTGCTGTGTTTTCGAATCCAACGGCGTTGGTTCCGATAGCAAATACTGATTCCGGGTCAATACCTCTTAGGCTGCTCTTAATCATTAATACGTTGTTTACAGAAACCCCTAGTTTTACTCTTGTAAATGGAGTGTTTGTAAGAGCTTTGCGATTGAAATCGTAGTTAAGTTGTGCATTTCTAATTCTTATGTTAGTAGCACTGTACATGTTGGCTTCAGAGATTCCTAAGTTACCTGTAGCGTTAGTTACGCGTTCCCAATATTGTTCGTGTGTGATTTTTTCAGTATTTACATGATATGTTCCGTTATCATCCATGTAAACTGCATCAACTACAAAATCGTCACGTTTGCCACCTGGTGCGGTGATTGCTGCTGTTCCATATCTTTGTAGATATAGGTTTGATGCAGAGAATATATCACCACCAATTCTAGAGTCGATAAGGAAGCTGAAAGTGAAGCCTTTGTATTGGAAAGAGTTTGTAAGTCCAATTAATACGTCAGCTTGCTGGTCTCCAACTTTTTCTTTATCAGAAGTACCTAGTGGAAGTCCGTCTTTGTCAACAATTTTCATTCCATAATATTGGCTGTTCTTATCTGTTACTCTTCTGAATTTAGTTCCGTATATTTCACCGTAGTTACCGCCTGAGGTTGCATAAATCTTTAGGTTGTCAAATCCGCCTAGGTCATACAACGTAACGTCATCTGTAAGATTAACGATAGTGTTGTTGTTCTTAGCAATATTGGCTTGCATATTCCATGTAAAGTTGCGTGTCTCGATTGGGCGTGCATTAATCATCAGCTCGATACCATCGTTTT
>CAZSKF010000160.1:0-4165 GCA_964607405.1 uncultured Proteiniphilum sp.
ACATTATCCGGCAGCACCAGCAGTTTAGTCTTAATACCCTCAATGAGCAAATCAAAGTTGCCACCCACCAGGTCCGTACGTCCAATGCTGCCATTAAACAACACATCACCCCCAATGGCCCACTCTTCCTTCTCATTATAAAACACAAGGCTGCCCGGCGAGTGCCCCGGCACATGAATAATTTTCAGCACATCCTCGCCCAATTCGATAGTGTCCCCTTCATAAAGGAAATTACCAATCTCAGGCCTATAATCCCTACTAGTGTCAAAACCAAACATCTGCATCTGCTGCTCCAAATTGCCCAGCAAAAACACATCATCCTTATGACACTCCATTTTCAGGTTATACTTCTCAGCAATAAAATTCACCCCAAACAGGTGATCAAAGTGCAAATGAGTATTAATTAATCGCTTCACATTTAGATTATTATCCTCTATAAAAGCAATCAGCTCCTCATTCTCCTCAGGAAAGATACATGCCGCATCCATCACGATACAATCGCCCGATGCATCATACAACACATAAGTATTTACCCCCAGGGGGTTGAATTCAAAAGTCTTTATTTTCATTATTGATTTCTCTCTATGTCTCCTTTATTGAGATACAGTTTTTAGATATATACCGCAAATATAGTAATTATGTTTGTAATAGGGTGCGAATATAAAAAATACAGCTAAAAGAGGTTACTTCGTTATTAAACTATTTTTCAAGAAGTCGATTAATGGTTTCAGTGCATCATTTTCCAAATCCCAATACTCCTTGTTCTCAAAAAACCAGTTACCATTACCTGTTTTATCTCTCTTAGTTTTACTCATAGGCACAGAGGTTATATATGTGTGCAATTTCCCTTTTCTGTTTGGAGTTTGGTATTTTGTATTTCCATTCAAGTCTTTTTCAGAACTTATACACAGTTCATATTTTTCAAAACATTCGAAGAATTTTTCATGCAAATCACGTCGTGTTATCAATTCTAAAAGATCCTCAAATTCTCCATCACCTTTATTATTTGGCATTAAAAATAGATCAAACTCTATACCTAGTGATTTTTTACTGTCCTCTAGGTGTTTACGTCTTGCTTGATACCCTCCATTATCTACTCCCACGTTGTCTGCATCAAATAGTAAAATATTCTTTCCGCCTCCAGATGTATTTTCTTTAAACAAACTAATTACATTCTTTAGGTTATCTTTCCCACCTGCAGGAATAATGGTATAGTCAAGTGTATCATATTCCTTCTTGATACGGTTAAGAAGTGTTTCAAAAAAAACATACTCGGGTGTGGTACTCTTATTAGTTTCAATAAACAGATTAACTTTCATCTTATTTCTATTTCGCTGTCAATAACATAGTCAAGTGACTCATAACTATAAGGAAAAGTACTTAGTACACCATCGTTTTGCACCAACTTAAAACCGGCAGTTTCCGCTTTCATATTCTCTTCTATTCCACCAAGTGCGATAGTCAATCCCTTAATTGAGTCTATATTGTGAGTAGTGGCAAATATTTGCGTATTATTGGTATTGGCAAAACGAATCACCACATCCCATATTTTAGACATAAAGGAATGATGTATGCCGTTGTCTATTTCGTCAATTAACAATATACCGTCTTTGCATTCATAAATAGATATAATAATAGCTAACAACTTTCTAATCCCGTCACCCATCATATTTATAGGCAATCTCCTGCTAAATCCCACATCAACAAACACACCATCCTGAAGCGATACAATATCCTTTATCCGAGGCTCTATAATACGTAGTGCCTCTATAATTGCCAGCTCCTGTTTATCTTTTATGGCATCTTCCAAACTAGTTATAGCCTCGTTATAATTATATCTTGCGGGGACATATTTACACAGCAAATCTTCTTTGTAATTCTGATCTATATTTACCAGGGCTGATAATTTTTTATCCCGGTTTTTCTCCGGATTTTCTGTAGAATCAACCAATTCTTTTGACTCCCTAAAAATCATCTCGGATTTATATTTCTCATCATCCTTACTATAATCAAAACGCAAAGTAAAAAGAGAATCAGGAACAGTAGAAATATTACTAGGTGTCTTAGAGATATCATAATCTATACTCTTAGCCTGCACAAAGGAAATACTTAGGCTTCGATTTTGATCCTTTTGGGTAGATATCTCAATTGGCCTAGTAGTATCAAAATCAGAAAATAAAAGTTCAAAATCAGACACCTTGCGCTGACGATAATCACGCAGACCATTTACTGAGTCAGACAATACAGGATTAGATTGGCCTGAAGAAATAAAAATAGCCTCCAGCAAAGATGATTTTCCCACATTATTCTTGCCAAACAATAAATTCACACGCTTAAATCCATCCAGATTTGCCTGCTTGATACCTCTAAAATTCTTTATTTTAATATCTCTATACATAGGCCATATAAATAAGTTTATTGCAAAGTTAATGATAATTTCTTTCTTTAGTTATAACTCATAGTCCTATTATAGATTACGACACTACTCTTAGCATACATATACCTAGCAAACGCTGTTTAATAGGATTGATGTCATGCTTTTTTCGTCATTATGATATCAGTCAAGTCTTGTTTTATGATTAAACGATTCCTAGTTATGCAGCTTATTTAATTTCAGGTATTACCTAAATTCTTAAAGATAGCGTAGGTAACATATTACAAAGCGAATATAAAAAATCCCTTTCGGTTTATTAACGCGAAAGGGATAAATATACTATATCTGTATTTATAATTTCCAATCTAAAGGATAGTGATATATATTATTCAACATTGATTGTCCACACAATAGACGAAAGTTCTTTATTTTCGTGCAATTTCATTTGATATTCCATTTTTCGGTTAATAATACTTCACTGATTCCAGGTAAGTTGTAAGTTGTTATCGGATTCAAAGACTCATATAATAAATCTGTTGTATAATGACCTGATGCGCTATCGAGCAACGCCCCCAGAAGAGCTCTTGAAGCAGGAGGATATTTCATTGCCAGCTTCATCAAAATATTTACATCATGTTTTGGCAACTCATTTATTATAGACAATAACCTCTTACATGCTACGGGTAAACTAGTATCAGGAATTCTTTTAATGTAGCGAATAGAGTCCAGTAATTGAAGAAAAGGAATATTGTCTTTTGTAATATTGTTTTTTTGTTTGATAAATGAAATCGAGTAAATACCACGATTCAGTTTAGAGCGAGTATTATTCACTCCAATCTCTATAGTGTTACTCACCTGAGTAGTTAATCCCAAATCATTATAGATACTCAAACCAGTTAAGTAGCCGATTGTTTTGCCATTTTCTTCCAGTAAGTCTTTCACTATTTGATGCTGATTAGGTTTCAAAACCCCAAAAGGAGTTATCTCAGATTTATAAAATCTACCTTTTGATATCTTCCTAATCTTACCCGATGCAACCAGCCTATTCAATGCTTTAATGACTGCTTCCTTTTTGCTCACTTCTACATCAAAGTCTGTATAGGTGAAAACATATCCTTTGGGAAGCCTATCTATTGTATATGATACATACTCAGCTATATTCATAACTTATTCATTTATCACAAAGATACAATATGTCCAGTTTATACGCAAAAAAACTGGACAATATAATTTGCTATTCTTTGCTACATCATCCATTTCATCGCTGGATATAATTATGTTTGTAATAGGGTGCGAATATAAAAAATCCCTTTCGGTTTATTAACGCGAAAGGGATAAATATAAATGATGTAGGGAATTGTTATTTCTTCAAAGAGAGCAAAACATCCACTACACGGCGGATATCATCATCCGAAAGGCCGGCACCACTAGGCAAGCACAAACCACGATCGAACAGCCACATACTAGTGCCATCACCATAAAAGGGAGCATCCTCAAATACGGGCTGAGCATGCATAGGCTTCCATAGTGGGCGACTCTCAATATTGGCAGCCTCCATAGCCAGGCGCAAATCCTCACGGCTATATCCGGTTACACTTTCATCAATCAGCACACAAGTGAGCCAATGATTCGAATCAAAATCCTCCGAAGGATTCTTCAATATCGAAACACCCTCCACATCCTTCAGCAACTCCGCATACAGAGCATTAATCTCCCTGCGGCGTGCCACAAATTCGTCCAGCACCAACATCTGTCCGCGACCAATACCCGCACAAATATTACTCAACCTAT
>CAZSKF010000161.1:0-4082 GCA_964607405.1 uncultured Proteiniphilum sp.
TTGTTTGAGCTGTAGGGAGTAGTGGTACTCAACGGGTACCTGTTTCTCTGCATGTGATATGTCTGCTTTGTAGATGGAGGTGATATTGATGTCTTGATTGCTATACACAACTTCGTAGAATGAGGATATGATGGGGGAATTATAGTGCGGATTTTCGAGCCACTCTATCAGCAGGGTGTCTGAGACGGGAAGGAGACCACCAACCCAAGGTTCGTCGGCCGTAGCGAGGGATAGGTATCCACCTTTGTGTGCTGTGGATTGTAGCACATTTTCGCTGAAGATGCTACGATCTAGGCACGAAAAATGGAATGCATCGGTTAGTGATACTAGGAACATTTCTTTGATATCGGAGGGTATATTGCCGGGCAGTTCACTTGGAAAGCTTAAAGATATGTTGCCATTATTGTCAACATTGCCCACTTTTACGGGGTCATCCATCCCAAACATAAATAATACAATGTCCATAGGGGCCTTGTTGTATGATGTGCTTTCAACCTTGCCCGTTATTTGCTGTTGACCGAACGCTATGAAAATAGGAGCTGTGGCGAACAATGCCATTGTAGCCACGAATTTTACTATTATAGACTTCATATCCTGGTTATATTAAATTGGTGAGTTTTATTCTTTCATAACAATTGGGGTATATGATTTGTTGTGCTCTGAAAGCTAACATATAAAGTTTTTTACTTACAAAATATTACAATGGTAGTAACTTATTCATTATCTTTGCATCTTATATTTTTGAACATATTCGAGCATGTACAAATCATTTCTCAAACGCGTTATAGACTTTACCGCCGCACTGGTTGGTTTGATTGTTTTATCTCTACTAATAATAATAGCAATAATAGCCCTTTTCATTGCAAATAAGTTATTATCAGATGCGGAGAGATTGACCAAGGCTGGTGCTTTTGTGCGAAAAACGTCTATTGACGAAATTCCACTATTGATTAATGTGCTGAAAGGGGATATGAGTTTAGTATTTAAAACAAAAAAACTGGCTTCATCACTGGCCTAAAAACCATAATTAGTCACTAAAATGAAACCAACCAAAAGCAGTTTAGAGCTTGCTGAAAAGATATCTGACCTGTTGCATATTGCACGACAGAAAGTAGTTCGCACCGTTAACAGTACGATGGTGTTGACTTATTTTGAAATTGGTCGTATGATTGTAGAAGAAGAGCAGCAGGGAGATGACAGAGCCAAATACGGAATACAGTTGATAAAAAATATTTCTGCAAGACTTACGTCCGAATTTGGCAGTGGTTTTTCACAACGCAATATAGAGCAAATGAGGCAGTTTTATCTTGTGTATTCAAAAGCGCAAACAGTGTCTGCGGAATTCAAACTGAGTTGGTCTCACTATCTTAAATTGATGCGCATGCAGGATGAATCTGAAAGAAGGTTCTACGAAATAGAAAGTATTAAAAATAATTGGAGCCTTCGTGAGTTGCAACGTCAATATGACAGTGCGCTTTACACACGACTGGCGTTGAGTCGAGATAAAGAGGGAATTTTGAAACTCTCTGAACAAGGACTTGTGATTGAAAAACCACAAGATGCTATAAAAGACCCTTACGTGCTTGAATTTATCGGACTGCCGGAAAAGTGGGAATACTCAGAAAGCGATTTGGAACAAAAATTGATTGACAAATTAGAAAGCTTTTTATTGGAACTTGGCACTGGTTTTACCTTTGTGGCTCGTCAGAAAAGAATCACTTTCGATGAGAAAAATTTTCGAATTGATTTAGTATTTTACAATCGCATATTGAAATCTTTTGTCCTTATAGATTTAAAAATAGGAGAATTAAAGCATAAAGATATAGGACAAATGCAAATGTATGTAAACTACTACGACAGGGAAATAAAATTGCCTGACGAAAACAGGACAATCGGTCTGATACTCTGTCAGGACAAAAGTGAAGCAGTAGTCAGATACACACTTCCGGAAAATAATGAACAGATATTTGCCAGTAAATATCAAACAGTACTACCCAGTAAGGAGAAATTAATTGAACTAATTGAGAATATTGATTAAGTGTATTTCAAATAAAACGAACTGAGGTACTAATCCTTTTATTATATAACATATGTACAAATCATTTCTCAAACGCGTTATAGACTTTACCGCCGCACTGGTTGGTTTGATTGTTTTATCTCCACTAATAATAGTAGCTACTATAGCCCTTTTTATTGCTAATGATGGCAAACCATTATTTTTTCAGGAACGTCCGGGGCTTAATGAGCGTATTTTTAGAATCATCAAGTTTAAGACTATGAATGATAAAAAAGATGCGGAGGGCAAGTTATTATCAGATGCAGAGAGATTGACAAAGGCTGGTGCTTTTGTGCGAAAAACGTCTATTGACGAAATTCCACAATTGATTAATGTGCTGAAAGGGGATATGAGTTTGGTGGGGCCTAGGCCGTTGCTTCCTCAGTATTTACCTCTTTATAATAGTGAGCAAAAGCGAAGACATGATGTTCGCCCAGGTATTACGGGTTGGGCACAGGTTAATGGGAGAAATGCTATATCGTGGTCTCAAAAATTTGAATATGATGTGTGGTATGTGGATAATGTGTCGCTTGGATTAGATTTTAAAATCCTTTTAAAGACCGTTCAAAAGGTGTTTAAAAGCGAAGGTATTAGCTCGGACACAAGTGCTACCATGGAAGTGTTTAAAGGAAACAATTAACGAATAAATTGGAATTTATGTATTTATACGGTGCCAGCGGTCATGCTAAGGTTGTAATAGATTTGCTAAATTCACAGGGTGTTGAACCTATGGGTTTGATAGATGATAATAAGTCAGTGACAGAACTGTTAGGCTATTCGGTGGTGCATGATGCCACAAACCTAAATCCCATAATAATAAGTATTGGTGATAATAAAATCAGAAAACTGGTTGCAGAAAAATTATCAGCTCATGAGTTTGGAAATGCTTCTCATTCGTCTTCTGTTATTTCTCCCAATAGTAAAATTGAGGAGGGTACAGTGATAATGCAAGGGGCAATCGTTCAATCTGCTGCTTCGATTGGCAAGCATTCTATAATTAATACGGGTGCATCGGTTGACCATGACTGTGTGGTGGGTGATTTTGTGCATCTTTCTCCACAATCTGTTTTATGTGGCAATGTGACTATTGGCAATGGTACTTGGATAGGTGCCGGTGCTGTGGTTATACCCGGTGTGAAAATAGGGAAGTGGTGTGTGATTGCAGCCGGCTCGGTGGTTACTAAGGATATTCCGGATTATTCGCTTGCAGCAGGAAATAGATGTAAAGTGATAAAACAATTGAAATAAATTATACAACAATGTCAACAAACAAACAAATTTACCTCTCCCTAGCCAAAATGGGCGGCAGGGAACAAGAATTTATTCAAGAGGCTTTTGATACTAACTGGGTGGTGCCTTTGGGGCCTAACGTAAATGCTTTTGAGCAACAACTGGAGGAGTACCTGGGGCAAAATAAATATATTTCGGCTTTGAGCTCGGGCACGGCGGCTATTCACTTGGCGCTGGTGCAGCTGGGGGTGGGGCCGGGCGATGAGGTGATTTGTCAGTCGTTTACCTTTGCGGCATCGGCAAATCCGGTGAAGTATCTGGGGGCTACGCCTGTGTTTGTAGATAGTGAGAAGGATACGTGGAATATGTGTCCACAATATCTGGAGGTTGCCATTAAGGATAGGATAGAAAAAACGGGGCGTAAGCCTAAGGCTATCATTCCGGTGCATTTGTATGGTATGCCGGCTAAGATGGATGAGATTATGGAGATTGCGGGCAGGTATGACATTCCTGTGCTGGAGGATGCGGCGGAGGCGCTGGGTTCGACTTACAAGGGGCAGAAGTGTGGTACGTTTGGTGAGTTTGCCTGTTTGTCGTTCAACGGGAATAAGATTATGACTACTTCGGGTGGTGGTGCGCTGGTGTGTACTACTAAGGAGGAGAAGCAGCGTACTATTTTTTATGCTACTCAGGCTAGGGATAATGCGCCGCACTATCAGCATACGCATATTGGGTATAACTATAGGTTGAGTAATATTTGTGCGGGTATTGGTCGCGGACAGATGTTGGTGCTGGA
>CAZSKF010000162.1:0-4013 GCA_964607405.1 uncultured Proteiniphilum sp.
GCCATTGCATATTCTGCCGAACGGCTGTTCACTTCGTTGAAGAAAGATCCCAACTCGTTAACGTTGTAGGTTTTCCAGAATTCCAGGTTTGCACTACCTTGCAATAGATTACGCACACGCTCAGGCTCAGTGATACCGGGCATCTCGATTAAGATTCTCTCTGCTTGGTCTAAGCGTTGAATATTTGGAGCTACAACACCAAATCTGTCAATACGAGTACGTAGAACTTCAAATGAGTTGTCAGCAGCACTTTTTACTTCTGCACGAAGTACTGAAACCACTTGATCGTTAGTAGCTGTAGGGCTAACTCTGTCACTCATTGTAACGCTGAAAATATTAGCCAATTTGCCATTTGGATTTATTCTCTCATAATTCTGACGGAAAAGTGTGATAAAGTCAGACGATGATCCTCTACGATTTTGAATAGTAGCTTGTTTTAAAGCCTCATTAAAGTCGGGGTCATCTGTGTTGGCAAGAGATGTAAGTATTTGATGAACGTCCATTTCTACGATTACGTTCATACCACCTTTAAGGTCAAGACCTAGTCCGATCTCTTTCTCACGAATTTGCTTTAGTGTGTATCCCATATAAACTTTCTCTGTGGAAAGTGAATCTAGATACTGATTCTTTAGTTCGAGGTTTCCGTTAGAATATTTCTCTGCTTTTTTGTTATACTGCTGTCCCACAATGGTGAAAGACAGGTAGTATAAGCTGATAAGCGTCAATAATGTAGCGAAAACTTTAATAAATCCTTTGTTTTGCATTTCAATATTACGTTTGTTTAATGTATTACTTTATTTTATTTTTTTGATTTTGCAGAATATAGTTTGTTGTTAATCACATTTGTAGATGTACAAACTGATTTTAGCGTGCAAATATAAGCTTTTTTATCTTTTTAATAAACAATATCATCATATAATTTTATGTGTAGCGGTGTTGTTTGTGTTTCATATAGTTATCATGCTAAAAAAATACGGGATGAATCAGCTGATCCATCCCGTATGTGAATATTTGTTGTATGAGTTAACCGAACTAGTCAACGAATCCTCTATTTTTTAACAAATAGATTGGATTTGGTTCTGCTCCTCTATATTGTTTGTATAGCTTCATTGCATCGTCCGAGTTTCCTTTTGACAGGATGTTGGCACGGAATGAAGTTGCAGTTTCTTTGTCAAACAAGCCTTTCTCTACAAATGGCTGGAATGCGTCAGAGTCTAATACTTCTGCCCACATGTAAGCATAATAACCTGCTGAATATCCTCCGCTAAAGATGTGTGAGAAGTATGTGCTTCTGTATCTTGGGATGATTTCGCCGATAAGACCTATCTTTTCCATTGATTTTTTCTCAAAGCTTCTAACGTCAAAGTCTTGTTTTGTGCTTTGTGTGTGGTAGTCCATATCCAACATAGCAGCTGCTACAAACTCAGTAGTGATAAAGCCCATGTTGAATTTAGATGCAGCATCTATTTTAGCTACCAGTTCATCAGGAATGATTTCACCCGTTTCGTAGTGCTTAGCATATAGTTTTAGCATTTCGGGGTGGAATGCCCAGTGCTCCATAATTTGTGAAGGAAGCTCTACAAAGTCGCGTGATACGCTTGTGCCAGCAAGTCCTACGTAGTTAATGTCCGAAAGCATGCCGTGTAGTGCGTGACCAAATTCGTGGAACAATGTTTCCACTTCATCAAGTGTTAGCAAAGCTGGCTTTCCGCCTGTTGGGCGAGAGAAGTTTCCTACATTAAATATAATAGGATTAATTCTTGTTCCGTCGATATACTGTTGGCTGCGGAAGCTGCTCATCCATGCACCTGCATTTTTGCCTGCACGTGGAAAGTAGTCAGTATAAAATACTGCCAAGTGAGAACCGTCAGCATCCAATACTTCGTAGGCTTCTACCTCAGGATGATAAACAGGAACATTCTCAAGTTTTTTGAATGTAAGACCATATAGGCGTTTTGCTGCTTCAAACACACCAGCTCTTACGTTCTCCATTTTGAAGTATGGTTTAGTTTCCTCTTCGCTCAATGCATATTTTTGTTCACGTACTTTTTCAGTGTAGTACCACCAGTCCCATGATTCTAGTTTAAAGTCGCCACCTTCTGCGTTGATTAATGCTTGAAGCTCAGCAGCTTCTTTTTTAGCCTGTGGCAATGCATAGTTCCACACTTTATTTAGAAGGTCATATACATTGTTGGCATTTTTGGCCATTGTTTCTTCCAGCACAAAGTGAGCGTGGTTGTCATATCCAAGCATTTGAGCTTTTTCGATACGTAGGTTCACAATATCATTGATGACTTTTTTGTTATCGTTGCTATTGTCATTATCACCGCGCATATACATTGCTTTATATAGCTTTTCGCGCAAATCGCGATTTGCAGAATACTGCAAGAATGGCAACCAGCTTGGTTTTTGAAGTGTGAAAACCCATTTGCCTTCCATGCCGTTTGCTTTTGCTGTTTCAGCAGCTTGAGCCACTACGCCTTCGGGTAGTCCTGCCAGGTCTTCCTCATTGTCTATAACTAGTTTGTAGTCGTTAGTCTCGCTCAGTAGGTTATTTCCAAACTTAAGAGTCAGAGAAGAAAGCTCTTTGTTGATACCGCGAAGTTTAGTTTTAGCAGTTTCATCAAGCTCAATTCCTGAACGTACAAACCTTTTGTAATAAACATCCAAAAGCCTGCTTTGCTCCGGAGTAAGATTCAAGCTCTCTTCATTATCATGCACTGTTTTAATTCTCTCAAACAATTGCTCGTTCAAGTTAATATTGTCGCTGTGATCTGATAAGATTGGAGAAAGTTTTACTGCCAATGCCTGAATGTCATCATTTGTTTCAGCTCCTTTTAGTCCGCCAAATACGCGTGATACTCTGCTCAAGATAGCGCCGCTATTGTCTAAAGCGGCAATAGTGTTTTCAAAATTGGGCTCTTCCGTATTGTTTACGATTGCCTCAATCTCTTTTGCTTGTTCTTCAATACCTTTCAAAAAGGCAGGTTCGAAATCCTCAAAAGTGATTTTGTCGAATGGGGGCATTCCAAACTGTGTGTCAAACTCTGTGTAGAAAATACTACCCGGTTCGCCTTTTGCATCCCCTGATTTTGAGTTGTTGCACCCAAGTAAAATCATAGTAGCTAATGTAATAAAAAATAAATTTCTCATTAAAATACCTGTTAATAAATTAGTTGTTAGTTTTTTCCGTTGCCAATCCTTTTTCTGCCTGCTTTTTTAGCCGCCTGCAAAAGTTAGATATTGGGTATGGTGTGGAATATTTTCATATTTAAATACAAAGTTATAACTTTTTTGTATTGTAACTAATTAATTATAAATAATATTGCGAGTTTAGTTTGATTATTTGATGTTTTGTCTTTCTGTTTTAATAGTGTTGTGAATACTCTTAAAGAATGTATATATTAAATGTCTGTGTAATTTATAATTTTATTCCATTTGTGTTGTTTATACATTTAATTTTGATTGTAAGTATTTGTTTGCTAGTATTATGAGTGTTTTTGCCCTTTTTGTTGAAATAAGTCATGTAAACGTATGATTTATTGTTTGTTTTTGGTTTTGTTATAAAATATATATTATCTTTGGGAGTCCTAGCCGTTTGTAACCCTAGGATATGAAATGTTATTAAATTAAATCACTTATGAAAGAAAAAATCAAAATTCTTTTTCTCCTGTTCTTTCTTGGAATAGGAATGGCCTTTGCACAAACACAAATAAATGGTGTTGTCTTGGATGTTTCGAGTGATCCAATCATTGGAGCCTCCATCCAAATCAAAGGTACTGGGCAAGGAACAGTAACTGACTTTAACGGTGAGTTTACCTTGTCGGCACCCTCTAATGCTGTATTAGTGGTGTCATACGTTGGAATGAAAACACAAGAAGTTGCAGTTAGACCAACCCTGCGCATAATTCTTGAAGACGATACCGAGCAACTAGATGAACTGGTAGTTGTTGGGTACGGAACTCAGCGAAAAGAAAATTTGACAGGTGCTGTTTCGTCTGTGGATGTTAAGA
>CAZSKF010000163.1:0-3914 GCA_964607405.1 uncultured Proteiniphilum sp.
AGCTATATGCCGTTATCAATGTATCTAACAAGGTGGAGGTGATGGATGCCAATACCGTGAAGCGAATTGGACATGTGGAAATTCCTAACTGTAGGTTTATAAAATTTCATGGCGACTATGCATATGTAACGTCCTATGCGGGCCCTGTGGAGATAGACCCTAACTACAAACAAAAAGGATTTGTGGCTAAAGTAGATACAGCCACTCTTCAAGTAGTAGATAAATGTATTATTGGCTATCAGCCCGATGAATTGGAAATTGTGAATGGAAAAATTTACGTTGCTAATTCGGGTGGATATATGGGTGCCGGAGATAATAGCGGTTACGAGCGCACGGTGTCTGTGATAGATTTAAACTCCTTTAAAGAGGAGAACAGAATAGATGTAGCCATTAATCTAGAGAAAGTGAGAGCAGATAAACGTGGCAACCTGTGGGTTAGCTCGCGTGGAGATCATAATAGCGAATCGTCGCAATTGTTTTTTATTGACAGCAAAACTCAAGAGGTTACCGATACGGTGAGTGTGATGGTCAACTCTATGTGGATGGATGATGATTTGCTGTATGTGGTGGGCAATGGTTTTAGTTATATAACCGGCGAGTGGACGGCTAGTTATTCAATCATTGATACAAATACCCGCAAAGTGGTGGCTACGCAGATTGTGACTGACGGAACTGAAAAAGAGTTTGAAACTCCCTATGGCATTATGGTGCATCCCACCACAAAAGATATTTATATCACAGATGCCGGAGATTATGTTACGCCGGGTGTGCTGTATTGTTTCGACAAAGATGGTAAAAAGAAATGGGATGTGCGCACCGGAGATATCCCTGCTCACTTTGCGCTGCTTCCCAAAAACTAGTAAATCAAGAAGAATATACATTTTATAAATTATACAAAAGCATTATGAATCAAAGATTATTACTAATTGTATTTTCGGTCTTTTCATTCCTACTTGTAGGATGTTCGGATGACGAGAAAATCAGCATTCCGGCAATATCCGGATTGGAAACAGAATATGCTGTTTTAGAAAAAGATGCTGTGGAGCTGAAGCCTACAGTGGTTAGCGACCATGAAGTTGCATACTCGTGGATGGTGGATGGCAAGGAAGTTGCCAATACGCTTGACTATACTTTCGTATCGGAAACGGCAGGAGAGTTTAAACTTGTTTTTAAAGCAGCCAACAAGGGTGGTGTTGCTCAGAAGGAGTTAACAATCAATGTAATTGAGCGTGGTGCACCACCTGCCATTACGGGATTGGAAGAGAAGTATGTTGTTGTTTCGGGCGAAGAGTTATTGATAGAACCAACAATAGTAAGTGAGCATGATGTTACCTATTCGTGGCTAGTAAATGGCGAAGAGAAAGGCACAGAAAAAGATTTCACTTTTAGTTCAACTGAAGCTGGCACACACGCTGTAGTATTGAAAGCTACAAATCAGGGTGGAACCACTGAGAAAGAATTCTTGGTAGTGGTTAATCCTAGCAGCAGCACATTAAATATAGATGTGTTTTCTATACTAACTATCGAACTGCCTGAATACGTAAACCAAGAAGATGGAGTATCTCTAGAGGTATTAGAATCAGAATCAGAAAAGCACCGTTTGACAAAAGATGAGAATGGCAATATCTTATTTGCGGCAGTTGATGCGGGTAGCTATGTATTGCAGCTAACGTCAGGTGATTTTGTGGTAGAATATGAAGTGGTGGTTACCGAAAGAGAAGAGGCTATTTCGGATAATACAGCTTACGTTTATGATTTCTTGCCCGCACCGGGGCAGAACGTGAACAAGATACCCAAGTATAATGAGGGCGATACTCACGAGGATATGCTTGCTAAGGTAGAGGATGCAATTGTTACACGCAATTCGTTTATCACCTTAGGTGGTTGGGGCGGATATGTGGAGTTTGGTTTTGACCACACTATTGTGAATGTTCAGGGAAAACGTGACTTTCGCATTAACGGAAACTCTATGGCAGGTGGTGCCGAGCCGGGTATTATTATGGTGGCATATGACAAAAATAACAATGGCAAACCCGATGAGGATGAGTGGTACGAGATAGCAGGTAGTGGAAACTTTACTGCCGAAAATGAAGAGTGGTACGAAAAAGCATTGGCAGCAGGTGGCGATCTGAAAACCTATCGTGATTATGAAATGACATATTACATGCCGGAAGTAGAGGATAATGTTGCAACCAAAACGTATATCCGCTGGACTGATAATAAAGGAAATGAGGGATATAAAGAGAAAAACTCGTTCAACCGTCAGCCATATTATCCTCAATGGATTAAGGATGATAAGATAACCTTTAAGGGAATTAAGCTGGCAGATAATGGCTGGGACAGAAGCGGAGCGGGAACCAGCTTTTACCTTGAGTATTACAGCTATGGATATGTGGACAACTATCCCAATAATGATAAAAGAGCGGCTATTGATATTGACTGGGCTATCGACAAAGATGGAAAACCTGCAAACTTGCCGGGTATAGACTTTGTGAGAGTAATAAACGGAGTGAATAAAGAGAATGGCTGGCTTGGCGAAGCATCGCCTGAAGTGGGTAAGGGATTTGACCTTCACCTTCTTGGAGTTGATATTGATTCGGAATTATAAAAACAGTATAAAAAATTAAATACAAAAAATGAACAAAAACTTTTTAAAACTATGGGCATTTGCATTGGTTGCAGTGCTCGCTTTCACTACATCTTGTAAGGATGATGATGATCCAATTCTTCAGATTCCTTCAGATTTTTCGGAGGTTAAATTTGATGGCGCGGAGTTGACCAAGACGGTTAAATTCAATTCTAACCAAGCGTGGAGCGCTGAGGTGCTTGAAACTCGTGCCACTGATGTAAGTTGGCTTGATGTTTCTCCCAAAAGTGGAGAAGCGGGTGATGCAACTATTACTCTTACAGCCGAAGAGAGTTTCTCACTTGAGGAGCGTACTGCATACGTACATATAATAATTAACGGACTATCAAAAAGCATCGAAGTTAAGCAATCAGCAGGTATCCTGGTGATTGAAGATGATGCTGTTAAAGCTGCAACAGACGCAAGAGGCTTTTATGTGGCTAATGAAGATTGGTTTACTCATGATTGGGGCACTGTTAACTTCTTTGAGAAAAGCGGCAATAGCTTCAATCCTCAATATCGTGCTTATAGAGCTGCCAACGAAGGTCTGACTCTTGGAGTATCTACTTCATACGGAGCTGTGTGGGGCGAAAATGCTTATTTTGTTTCAAAACAAGGTGATAGATTAGTGGTGGCTGATGCCAAAACATTAAAAAACAAAGCTTCTATTGAAAACCTTAATGGTATTGGTGATGGTCGCAGCATTGTGGGAGTTGATAATAAGAAGATCTATGTTAGCGGATCGTCGGGCATTGCAGTGTTTGATATCGAAAACCTAGTAATGGGCAACAAGATTGATGGTGTGAGTGGCGAGATTGGTAATATGGCAGTGTCGGCAGGTAAAGCTTTTGCTGTTTCTAGCAAGAATCTATATATAATAGATGTGGCTACTGATAAAGTGGTGGAGACAATAAGTGGCTCGTACAACACTGTTACTGTGAGCAAAGATGGTGATGTGTGGGTGGCTACTGCCAATAAGCTAGTGAGAATAAATCCTGTGACCTTAGATCAGGAAGAGATGGACTACCCCGGTGGAGAAGCGGTAAAAGGATCTTGGTTTGCGTGGAATCCTAACGGATTGGCAGCAAGCACCAAGACTAACGCACTATATTGGACAAGTGGCGGTGGAGCATGGGATGGTGACAAAAAAGTGGTGAAATATGATATTGATACTAAAAGTGTAGATACTGAATTCTTTGTCTTGGGTGAAAGTTCTTACGGCACTCAAACTGAATTTATTGGTGCCGGCATGCGCGTTAATCCTTTAACTGACGAGTTGGTATTGACA
>CAZSKF010000164.1:0-3798 GCA_964607405.1 uncultured Proteiniphilum sp.
CCAAATCCCATTGATAAAAAACCATTGTCATACCCAAGCGTAAACCTTGCACGGTTGGATATAAACGACGAAGGTTTCTGTCCCTCGCCTATAGGGATCAACGCACCGTGACGATACTCAGCGCGTGGTCGCAACTGCCCTTTCACCGTAATGTCGCCCTTCTCCAGCTGTGCAAATGCCACACTGCCCGACAAAAGCATCAGCGTAATAATTAAAAAGCTTAATCTCTTCATATCAAAAATGTATTATTGATTTGTTTTCTTAGTTAGAAGAATATGTATGCACACTGCTCCTTGCCGATGGCAGATAGTTAACGCCATACCAAGTCATCTGTAGCAACAAAAAAGCAAACACCAACAAAATCATAGCATTCTTATTGGTCGACCTTTTCCTAAGCCTGTAGTGGATATAAAGCAAATATCCCACCCACGTAGCTGCTGCCCATGTCTCCTTAGGGTCCCAGCTCCAGTAGTGCCCCCATGCGGCCTTAGCCCATATGGCACCCATCAGCATACCCATAGTAATAAAGGCAGTGCCCACATACACCAAATTGTCCGTCATATCCATAATGCGCTCCCTGTCCGAAATCTTTTTCTCTCTCACCAGGTAATAAAGCGCCACTAGAGTCACAGCCCCAAGTATGGCATACGAAAACATATATATAATAACGTGTGGTGCAAACCACGGACTCTGCAACGCTGGCATCAATACCTTGTTGTGAATATCCGGTTTCAAAATATTCACCACAATAAACACAGCCGACAATATAGTGCTGAACGACAATATCCATTTATATCCCCATCTTTGATAAGTGATAAGCCCCGCCACAGGCAGGAAAAATGAATACCACAATCTCGTTTCGCCCATCGTGCGCAAAGGCGGTCTCTCCAGCGATTGCCACATACCCAGTATGAAAACGAAAAATATAGCCAGCCCTGCCAGTGTCAACAAAGTAGGCACCAGCTTTTTCTTACTGCGCATAGCCAGCGCCGATCCTGCTGCCCACATCACCACAGATGCTATCGCAAAATATATAAAATGATCCCAATTCATAATCAAATCTTTCTTTTATTGCTACTTCTTATTCTTTTTCGGACCTACGATAAACATGAATAGCGAACCGGCCAAAATCATAAACACACCCGCATATACTATCTTTATCCATGGGTCATACACCAGTTCAAATACACTTATCTTCGAGTATTTACCCATCGAGTCGTCATAGCTATACTGATAAATCATCCAGTTGCCCAGCGTCAGCGGACTGTTCACCTCTATCGTTGCCTCTTTTTGAGTGCCGTCTTCGGTAAACACCTTCACGTGCGATGTATATTTCTTCACCTCCTGAATAGGCATGGCCACGCTGTGTTCATCACTTACGTAAAGAACCTTGTGTGGAAACATAAAGCTACCGTTGCTAACCCATCCCTCCACGGGCTCTTTTAGCATTGATCCGCTTACTCGTATCTTCAATGCGGTTGTAGCCCCTTCCATATAAAAAGGTACCACATTAGCCTGAGTTGAATCCTGTACCACGGCTGCACTTGGCAAGTATTCCAGCACTTCCACGTTATACCCTGCAAGTGTTGTTCCTTTGCCCACCTCTTCATACATATAAGATTCGGGGCGACCGTCAGGCAATATCTTGCCCGTTTGGTTGTTTATCACTACCAATTTTGGTAGATACTCCTCAATCTTAAATGTGTCCAGCTCTATGGCAATTGGTAGTTCGTGCAGTTCGCCCAGCAGATCCATAGCTCTCCATTCAGCCTGTCCCTCTCTCACATTCATAGTCATGCGTTGCATATCGGCACTACCCAATATACCACCCAGATAGGCGGCAAACAAGCCAATGTGATTTAGATAAAAGCCCCACGAACGCCACGAATTAGGTTTCGTAGTCATCCTCAGGGTTGACAGACCCAAAATAGCCAGCATATGAAAGCTCAAAAGAATAAAAGCCCACGAGGTAGTCATCTGATACCATCCCAACTTCTTTAATATATTGTCGGGCAAATGTGCATCATGCTCGTAAGCCGAAAATTGCGGTGTCACACCAAGAATAATGATAATAGCCAACAGCACAATCAGCGCCGGCATAGTAGATCTTACACTTGACAACCACCTTACTATATGGTTATTCCTAAAAAAGAAATGACAACAAAGAAGCCCTACTATAAATAGGGCTCCTATGATAATATTAATGGGATAAGCAAAATCAGATGGTATAATAGTACCTAGTGAAAACTGCAACATAAAGCCTGCGATGGCTATTCCTACTGCAACTATAAATCCCTCGGCATAATCCCATGGTTTCTCCCAAATTTTTCTAGAATTGGTTTTCATTCAATATCCGTTTGTTAATACACTATCTTCTGCTAACTAAACGCTCATTTTTCTTAGCTGTCTCCAACCATTGTGGAACCACTGTTTCCAACCACTGTTTTTTGTCAGCCTCTTCTTTTTCTATATCCAAACCGATATATTTTTGAGCTTTTTCTTTAGTAGAAATATCAGGCATTGGCACATCACCAATATAACCTAGTTGTGGTAAAAGTTTAGCAATTGCAAAACGTGCTTTGTGCGCGCGGTCCAAACTTTGAGAAAGTAGTCTTTGGAACTCAACCGGTGCGTGGAACGAAGCTCCGTGAGAAGCAACAGCATAATCCCATCTCCATTGCGATTGACGAAGCAATTGCAACACGTCAGCCATTTGTGCTTCCGATGCACCTTGATCCCATGCAAATTTAGCCTCAATATGAGCAGCAGCAAGTTCTTTCTCCACTAGATCGCGAATTTCCAAACCTTTGGCTTGTCTCTCATATACCGACTCGCGCAATGTCTCTTCGCTCTCGCGGTGACACACCTGACAAGTGTTATTAATGTTAGCCAATGGGCTGATGATATGGTGATCCGAGTATTTCACACCACCTTCAGAAATGTAAGGCATATGGCAGTCAGCACACGAAACGCCTCTCTGTCCGTGGATACCCATTTTGAAAATCTCATAATCAGGATGCTGAGCCTTCAAGATAGGTGCACGGCTCAATTTGTGAACATAATCCACGTGACCCACTTCGTCATAATACTTCTCTCCACCTTCCATTGTCAAACCATTGTGCCAAGGGAAAACCAGATAATTGGTCTCAGGTTGGAAATAATACTCCACGTGACACTGAGCACAAGCCAATGAGCGTAGATCTTGTTGAGACATCTTATTAATATCCTGACCACTGTTTGCAAGACCTTCAACCAATGCAGGGCGAGAAATTTGCAAGTTCATAGTCTCAGGTTCGTGACAATCGGCACAACCCACAGGATTCACAATCTCGTGACCCAATGAAGCCCATGTTCCTTTATAATATTCTGCAACACCTAGCGAGTCCATCATTCTTGGCACGTCAGGGCTCTTGCAAGTCCAGCAAGTAGCAGGCTGCGGTCCATCCTCAGGGTTCATTGGCGATCCCGTACGCAAAGTGTTATACAGGTCCTCAATCATGTGCATATGACCTCTTGGAGTTCCATAATCTTTAGAGAAAGCATATCCTGCCCACAGAACCACCATTTCGGGGCGTTGCTCCAATACGTCAACCACGCTGCTGCCGTTATACTTACTCTCAAACGAGGTATCCATCGTTTCAAGCCAAGTATCATACTCGCGTGGATAGTTCTCGGCAAATATCTCACTTCTCGATTCTATACCTTTAATTTCTACCTTTTTGTTGTTCATTATACTGGCAATTTCAGCTCTGCGCGTAGTAATTGACGCGGCTAGCATACCCAATAGAAACACAACAC
>CAZSKF010000165.1:0-3699 GCA_964607405.1 uncultured Proteiniphilum sp.
CAAGTTTCACCCTGCAAGCTATAAGAATATCTACAGACACTGGATGGAGAATATTAAAGACTGGTGTATTAGTCGTCAATTGTGGTGGGGACACCAAATACCTGCTTACTATCTACCTAAGGGTGGAGTAGTGGTTGGCCTAACAAAAGAAGAGGCTTACGAAAAAGCATTGAAGGTGGTTGACTATGAATTGTCTATTGACGACTTGCGTCAGGACGAAGACTGTCTTGATACATGGTTCTCTTCATGGTTGTGGCCTATTTCTGTGTTTGATGGTATCAATAATCCTGACAACGAAGAGATAAACTACTATTATCCTACTAACGACCTAGTAACCGGTCCTGATATTATCTTCTTCTGGGTGGCCCGTATGATTATGTCAGGATATGAGTATCGTGATATGAAGTGTTTCAACAATGTTTACTTCACCGGGATTGTACGTGATATACAGGGAAGAAAAATGTCCAAGCAATTTGGCAATTCACCCGATCCTATCGAACTGATGGAAAAGCATGGAGCCGATGGTGTGCGTATGGGAATGTTGTTGGCATCGTCTGCAGGAAATGATCTATTGTTTGATGAGGCACTTTGCGAACAAGGTAGAAACTTTAATAACAAAATATGGAATGCATTCCGCCTTGTAAAAGGGTGGGAGGTAAGCGATGAAATAGAACAACCCGAAACAGCCAAAAGAGCTATCAAATGGTTTGAGAATATACTGGCAAAGACTACAGCCGAAATGGATGATCTTTTTGGAAAGTATCGTTTGTCTGAGGCACTGATGACAGTTTATAAGCTTTTCTGGGATGAGTTCTCTTCATGGTATCTTGAGATGGCAAAACCTGCCTATCAACAACCAATTGATAGAGCTACGTATAACTCAACTCTGTCATTCTTCGATAGCCTGTTGAGACTTCTTCATCCGTTTATGCCATTTATAACTGAGGAGTTGTGGCAAGCACTTGTTGCAAGGGCAGAAGGAGAGAGTATCATGTTTGCACCGCTTCCAAATAGCGATTCGTTTGATGAGAAGCTTATTGCAGATTTCGAAAAGACCAAACAGGTGGTAGCAGGAGTACGTACTATTCGTTTGGAGAAGAATATACCAAACCGAGAAGAGCTGGAGCTACAGGTTATAGGTACGCACGACAAAGGCAACGACTCGGTTGTTGTAAAAATGGCAAACCTGTCATCAATTGATGAGGTAACCGAAAAAGCATCAGGAGCAGCAGCCTTTATGGTTGGTGCCACAGAATTTGCAGTTCCGCTTAGTGAGAGCAATATCGATATAGAAGCCGAAATAGAAAAGATGGAGACCGAGATAAAATATCTTGAAGGCTTCCTTCAGTCGGTAATGAAAAAGCTTAGCAACGAACGTTTCGTTCAGAATGCAAAGCCTGAGATAGTAGAAAATGAAAGAAAGAAACAAGCCGATGCAGAAAACAAAATATCTGTACTAAAAGAGAGTATCAAAGGACTAAAAGGCTTGTAAAACTAACTACATATTAGATAAATTGCAAAAAGCATTTGTGTTATAGCAACACAGATGCTTTTTTTGATTAAATTTGCGTACTTAAAACAATATAAGATGAATACTGTAGTTAGTGGAATCCGTGCAACGGGCAATCTTCATTTAGGGAATTACTTTGGTGCTTTGCAAAACTTCATTCGTATGCAAAATGAGAATAATTGCTATTTCTTTATAGCTGATATTCACTCTCTCACCACGCATCCTGATCCCAAGTTGTTGCACCAAAATGTAAAGAATGTCCTTGTTGACTATCTTGCAGCAGGAATAGACCCCGAAAAATCGGTTATATACGTTCAGAGTGATGTACCCGAAATCATAGAGTTATATTTATATCTAAATATGCACGCCTATCTTGGAGAGCTTTCAAAGACCTCCTCATTTAAAGATAAGGCACGCAAGCAACCAGAAAATGTGAACGCAGGTTTGCTAACCTACCCTACATTAATGGCTGCCGATATATTGATTCATAATGCAGATAAAGTGCCTGTAGGTAAAGATCAGGAACAGCATCTGGAAATGACGCGTCGTTTTGCACGTCGATTTAATAATTTTTATGGAACTGAGTTCTTTAAAGAACCCGAAGCTTATAACTTTGGACAACAGCTTGTAAAGATTCCCGGTCTTGACGGAAGCGGAAAGATGGGTAAATCCGAAGGCAACGCTATATATCTTGCAGATACCCCAAAAGAGATAGAGAAAAAAGTGAAGAGAGCGCTTACAGACTCCGGTCCTGCAGCTCCAAACTCTGAAATGCCTGATTATATCGAGAACTTGTTCACTATTCTGCGTGTTGTTTCTGCTCCTGAAGTTGTTCAACACTATGAAGACAAGTGGAATTCATGTGAAATCAGATATGGAGATTTGAAAAAACAACTAGCCGAGGATATAATCAACTTCGCATCTCCAATCAGAGAACGCATTTTATCTATTGAAAATGATAGTGAGTATCTGAGAAGAGTTACACAAGATGGAGCTGAGAAAGCTCGTGAAAGCGCCATTAGAACTATTAATGCAGTAAGAGACATGGTTGGTTTCAAGAAGTTCTAACCATACTTTATGATATAAAAGTAACGAGACCTTGTTGTAATGACAGGGTCTCGATTTTTTTTAGCTAAACTTTTTTATAAAACAGTTGTTCACTTATAGCTACAGGTGCACGATTTATCTATGCACCTCCTTTTTTTAGAAGATTCAAAAACATTCGAGTTAAATATAATATGCTTAAATTCAAAAGAACAGAATTAGAAGATAAAGAAATAATAGATTCATTTTTACAAAATCAAAATTACAGAACGGCCGAACTCTGTTTCACAAACCTTTTCACATGGGGGCCCAAGTTTAATACAGAGTATGCAGTTGCCAACGACTGGTTATTTGTTAGATTTAGAGACAACAACAACAGAAACTCATATCTGAAACCTATGGGTAAAGGTAATATCAAAGAAGGAATTCAGATGATAATGGAAGACCATAAGCAGTTTGATAATGTTTTTCAAATTAGAGGTTTGACAAAAGAAATGACTTCTGAGATAGAAGAAGTTATGCCCAATGTATTTGATTACAATTTCAATCGCAGCGTATCAGACTATATATATACAAGAGAAAAGCTTACAACCCTTGCAGGGAAGAAGCTACAAAGCAAACGCAATCATATAAATAGATTTAAGCGCGAAAATGATTGGAAGTATATCTCAATGCATGGCGAAACAGAGTTTATTAAAGAATGCAAAAGCCTTCTCAAACTGTGGATGAATGACCATGTGGATAATGGAAGTGAGCCTGATGATGACTTCGATACACAAGCTGTAAACCTTATGCTTGATAATTTTGATTATCTGGGACTTCAAGGTGGTGTGATTTGCGTGGAGGGTGAAATTGTAGCCTTCACCATTGGTGAAAAGCTTACAGAAGATACCTTCGTGGTGCATGTTGAAAAGGCCCGCACCGATGTACATGGTGCTTACACCATTATTAACCAACAGTTTGTGGAGAATGAGTTGTCTGAATTTACCTATGTAAACCGTGAGGAGGATATGGGAATTGAAAACCTTCGCAAGGCTAAGATGTCTTATTATCCTGATATATTATTAGAGAAATCAGTAGCAAGACTAAAAAAGTGATAAGATGATCAGATTGGCAGACAGCTCCTCAAGGCAGGAAGTGTGGAA
>CAZSKF010000166.1:0-3663 GCA_964607405.1 uncultured Proteiniphilum sp.
AATTCACACCCAAAGTTCTCAAAAAAGTACTCTTCCCCGCCATATTAGCCCCGGTAATTATTGCCACACCCTTCCTCTCAAGTTGGAATGAATTTGCAACAGGATATTTCAATACCAAAAACGGATGAAATACATCTTCAGTTTCCATAACATAAGAGCTGTCGTTCTCTATCAATTGTGCCTTTACTGCTCCAGGTGTATTAAATGAGTATGTAGCCAAACTAACTAATGCATCCATTTCACCAATACAATCCATCCACGCATCAAAGTGAGATGAGTAATCATCATTCCACTTATTAAATCTATCCACAAGAAAAACATCAATCATAAACATGCTATTAAGCAAGAAATACATAATAGCTGTTCCACGCTGATCTATAAGATTTAATAATCTAGACAGCTCTCTAAAAGACTTTAAGCTGCTCTTTTCGCCACTGAAAAGGATTTTCTTTATTTCCTTTATTTTATCCGATTCAAATTCCTGCATCTGCATTTTCCTCAGAATATTTGAATAACCGTCAAACGTCTTCTGAATTTTATCCGACTGCAAACCCACCTTGCTTATACTCTTAAGATAAATCATAGAAATAAAGAACTGAGCAATCGCAAGCATTATAAATACAATAAATGGTATTACTTGCAGTATCCCCAATACCAGAGCGGTCATAGTCACGCCAACCAAACCTTTAGAAACAAAAACAACAAAAGATGACAGCTTGATATTTATACTCTGTAGAGGTTTATAATCTATAAACTCCTGACTTAGAAAACTCATTCTCCATTCATGCATATCTTTCAGCTCGCTTATTGCAGCGCTATTTGCAGAGATTTCGGCAGGGGTGTCAGGTAGTGAAATAAACTTCTTGGCAAGGCTCTTTTCTCCTATTCCGGTTATCGTTCTATTAATACGATGAAAGAAAGAGCTCTCTCCGAAAATATCCAAATCATAAGAAAACTCATGTTCAGAGTTTACATAATCATTCCCATTACGGAAAGGGCTATAATCACCATTCAGATACTTGATTTCATTCTCGCAGATACGAATTCTATCCTTCAGATGCTGAATAAACGTCATATGCTTAGAGTCCCAAAAGGATAATGCCATATAGCATACTATAAGGGACATCAGTATAATCAGCAAGATTGTTCTATCTGCATCATTTTTGTAGATCAAATATAGTATGGGAAGTATTGCCCCGGCCGACAACAACTTACTCACAACATAAAAGTATGTTTTCTTTTTCTGCCTTTCAAGAATGGCTTTTGTGGCTTCTATTTCTTTCGAATATTTGTCTTTGAGTTTTTCTATGCTCATTATTATTTTTCATTATTTGCAAGTGTTATTACTTGCTGTAAAACATGTAATTTCTGTCAATTCCTTAATTCAATATTGCCATATCGCATTTGCGATAATAACCCAAACATCACATCCTCGCAAGCAACATTCCCAACCACACGGCAAACAGACTTACAAAAATTGAGGTGCCAATATATAGAAACGCAGTGAGAGAATGCCCCGAATTAAAAAGATTAATGTTCTCGGCAGCAAACGCCGAAAAGGTTGTGAAACCACCACAAAATCCGGTAATAAATAAAAATCTAAGGTATGGGTTCACCAGTTGATACCGATCAAAGAGACCTATTAGCACTCCAATTATCAAACACCCCAAGATATTAACCAAAAATGTAGCCAGAGGAAATACTGATTGTAAATATTTTGCTACAACCACAGACGTCAAATAGCGAAGTATGCTACCCACTCCTCCGCCAAGTCCCACTAATAACATTGCTTTCATCATTTTCAATTCTCTCTTCATTCTTTTCCACAATCAATAATGCTCAAAACAATATACACATCCTATTATAATATATGCCTCATTAGAATAGGAAAATGCGATATTATAGCTGTTTTGCATAAGTGATATATTTATAATTCACAAAGTTACAAATCAAATTTGCATTAATAATATTATTGAGTTTCAAATTAGAGTTATAAACTAATAAAGGCAGTTATCGCACGAACACAACTTTTGTTCATACAACAACTGCCTTAAATATATCAGCCAATTAAGTATTTAAAATACTCGGTCTATAGTTTTTTCAAGCCTTTAGTTTCACTTTTATCAGTTACAGGAAACAAGCTGATAGCATAACCACCACCGGGAGCCGAAACCTGTTTTAGTTTTGATTTATTGGTAACCACCACCTTACGAATAGTATAAGCCTGCGAGTTATTTCTATAGTGAGCATCTTTTGCGTCAGCATATATAGTAGCCACATATTGCTTTCCGGCATCAAGGAAATCAAAAGACACATTAGACGTGAATTTATCATTACCGGCCGTATTACCTACAAACCAATTATCAGTGCCCTTTGCTTTGCGAGCTACCGTAACATATTCGCCCGGCTCTGCTTCAAGATAAATGCTCTCATCCCAATCTAGTGCCACATCTTTTATAAACTGAAAAGCATCAAGAAAGCGATCATAATTTTCAGGCAAATCAGCAGCCATTTGCAACGGACTACTCATTGTAACATACAATGCCAACTGATTGGCAATAGTTGAATTGCAATAAGAATGATTATTTGGATTTGCTTTTGAAATATCCATTTCAAATACGCCTGGCGTATAATCCATAGGACCACCTATAAGACGTGTAAAAGGCAATACTGTCACATGATTTGGCTTGCTGCCTCCAAAAGCCTGGTATTCTGTGCCACGAGCCGACTCATTGCCGATTAGATTAGGCCATGTACGGCATATACCCGTTGGACGAACAGCCTCATGAGCATTAACCATTATCTTATATTCAGCCGCTTTCTCAATAGCATATTGATAGTGATTGTTTATCCACTGGCTATAGTGATTCTCACCGCGAGGTACAATTGCACCTACGTAACCACTTTTTACGGCAGGATAGTCATACTTATTCATTAATTGATACGCCTTATCCATATGACGCTCATAATTTCTAATTGATGAAGACGACTCATGATGCATAACCATTTTCACACCTTTGCTTTTTGCATAACGATGTACTTCATCAATATCAAAATCCGGATATGGTGTCAAAAAGTCAAATACATAATCTTTAGAGTTCCCATACCAATCCTCCCATCCAATATTCCATCCTTCAACCAGAACACCATCAAAACCATGTTTAGATGCAAAGTCTATATATTTCTTCACATTTTCGGTAGTTGCACCATGACGCCCATGCGGTTTAAGTTTAGAAAAATCTGTTTTACCAATATGAACACTTGGCACATCATGTGTATAAGACCATTCACTCTTACCGGTAATCATTTCCCACCACACACCAATATATTTCATTGGTTTAATCCACGATGTATCTTCAATTTTAGAAGGCTCGTTTAGATTAAGTGTCATATTAGAAGCAAGAATATCGCGAGCATCATCACTCACAATAATAGTGCGCCAGGGAATAATGGCAGGTGATTGCAAATAACCTTTTGCACCATTGGCATCAGGGGTAATCCATGACTGAAAAATGAAATTCTCATCATCCAAATCAAGATGCATAGCTCCATAATTAATTAGTGCTGCCTCATGAATATTAATATATATATTATCATCAGTTTTTAATTGCAATGAGGTTTGCACACCAGTATCTGAAAAACCAGTTTGCGACAAATTGTCTT
>CAZSKF010000167.1:0-3593 GCA_964607405.1 uncultured Proteiniphilum sp.
ACCTCATCATTTATAATTTTCACCACCTGAGCCAATCGGCCATCCACTGTAGCTAACTCTTCGTAGCCCACACCAGTAGCTCTCACCGAGCAGGTAGCTTTTGTAATTTGCGTAATTTGTGTATATATTTTTTGAAATGCTTTAGCCATAATAATAAATTGTGTGTGATTAGCTGTTAGCCTCTACTTGCAACAACTCATCCAGTTGCTTGCGATACTTGTCAAATCTCTCCGACTTAAATTCAGCATAGTTCATCTGACGACAAACGTCGATAACCTTCTTGAAATAGTCTGCCACCTGGTTGAAATTATCAAATTCAAAATCCATTTCACAAATATCAACCACCATATCCAGAATATACTTTTGACGCTCTATTGGTGTCACCGCATCAATATCATCAAAAGCATCCTGCTGAAGAATAACAAAGTCAATCAGCTCCGATTTCCAAAAAGTAATATGATATTCAACAGGCACACCATCATCCCCAAGAATGTTAATCTGCTCCGCAATCTCCTTACCCCTCAGCAAGCGGTTTTTGATATCGGCCACCTTAGTAGTCCAATCTTCAGAAATCTCTTTGGCAATAAACTCCTCAAACTCGGGATACTCAATATATTTTGAGTACGATTCGATAGGATTAATAGCCGGATAACGCTTTCTGTCGGCCCTGTCTTGCTCCAAAGCATAGTAGCAACGAGCCACCTTCTTAGTATTTTCAGTCACAGGCTCCTTAAGGTTACCACCGGCAGGCGATACAGTACCTATAAAGGTAATAGAACCCTCCTTGCCATTATTTAGCGTAACGTGCCCCGCACGACCATAGAAGTTAGAAATAACAGCCGAAAGGTCCATCGGAAACGCATCAGGTCCGGGCAATTCCTCCAAACGGTTACTCATCTCACGCAATGCCTGCGCCCATCTTGAAGTAGAGTCGGCCATAAGCAACACCTTCAGCCCCATAGATCTGTAATACTCACCAATAGTCATAGCAGTATAAACAGACGCCTCACGAGCAGCCACAGGCATATTTGATGTATTAGCCACAATAATAGTACGCTCCATCAGCTTACGACCAGTGTGTGGGTCGTCCAACTCGGGAAACTCAGTAAAAATCTCCACCACCTCATTGGCACGCTCACCACAAGCAGCAATAATCACAATGTCAGCTTCAGCCTGTTTTGAAATAGCATGCTGCAATACAGTCTTGCCCGTACCAAAAGCACCGGGAATAAAACCAGTACCACCCTCCACAATAGGATTTAGGGTATCAATAGTTCTAACCCCCGTTTCAAGCAATTTATATGGACGTGGTTTATCTTTATAAAGCTTCACAGGCACTTTCACAGGCCATTTCTGAATCATGTTAAGCTCATGCTCCTTGCCCTCGCTATCCACAACCACTGCAATGGTATGAAACACATTATATTGACCTTCCTTAGCAATACTCTTAATAGTATATTGCCCCTGCATCACAAATGGCACCATGATTTTGTGAGGCTGAAAGTTCTCATCCACCTCGCCCAACCATGCACCACCCGACACCACATCGCCCACTTTGGCAATAGGCTTAAAGTCCCAAAGCTTCTCTTCATTTAGAGGGAATGTGTATTTACCTCTTTCCAGAAACACACCCTCCAGTTTGTCAAGGTCGTTCTGCAAACCATCAAGGTTTCGCTCAAGCAATCCGGGTCCCAATGTCACCTCAAGCATGTGTCCTTTAAACTCCACCTGCGAGCCAACTTTAAGACCTCGAGTGCTCTCAAACACCTGAACGTAAACATTCTTTCCTACAACCTTAATGACTTCCGACATCATGTTGGTACCATCAAGATTGATGTAAGCAATCTCATTTTGCGCAACCGGACCATCCACTTCAACGATCACCAGGTTGGAAATGATACCCTTTACTATTCCTTTTGTTAGCATATATTATTTTTTGATTTTTCTTATCTACTCTACGATTAACACCATTTACTCTTCAGGCATTTTGATATTCTCCTTAAGCCCCGAAATAAGCTCGCGAAACACACGCTCACCCTCCTCAGCATTAAGGCTCACCCAACGCTCCAATATTTGAAGCTTGCACAAATAAGCAAATATATATTCTATATTGAAATAATCGTACACCGTGTTTTCCTCAAGCCACTCCCATCGAAACTTATCAAGCTTGCGCTCCCTCTCAAAAATGTCTTCATCTTCCGACAGTCGCAGTATCGTATCATAATACTCAAACTCCTGGCTCAATCCCAAATCCCGCATATTAGCGTTTTCACGAATAGTTGCGGCTATTTCATTATTACCCACCACCACTTTTGCAACATCCATATTATACTTGCGCGCATAAATAGCCGAAAGCATATTACCGATATTCAGGTTCAGTTCAAACCATTTAGACAATAGCGAGTTTTTCACCTCCACGCCATAATCCATATACAGCGAAGCAATCAAATCGTCCCAAAGTCGAGTCTCTTCACGAGCCTCATACTCCAGCCACTCTTTTATAAACTTCTCATAGTATGGCGGTATATCCTTGTTTTTAACCGGCAAATCCTCCTTAATTCTCTCGATAGCCTCCAACACATCCTCTCGCAACACAGATCCCATCTCATTAAGCTGAGCCTCTTTGTCGCTAAGTAAGCTAATCAAGTTATCGTTGTCATACTTCAGGAAGTATTTGCCCAGCAGCTGCTTGTCCTTATTTTTCAGCACCTCATCCAGCATATCTTTAAACTCCTCCACGGTAAATGGAAGCTTCATGCTATCAAAAGTAAAATCGGGCAACCCTGCTATAAAATAATAATATTGGCTTTTAAAGAGCATAGTTACATTAGTCGGTTAGTATTTAAATAAACAATTTTGATATCAGATAATATCAAAACAATAATTTTTGAATTTGTGGACGCAAGAATTCGCGGAAATATTCAACAAACTCCTCCTCCGAAAACTTCACCTTGTATGAACCATCCTCGGGCGAAAGCACAAAACCAGATTTAAGATTATTCACTGATTCAATCTTCATACCCTTGTCAAGCAAGTTTTTCGCATTAGATTCGATATACTTTTTCAATTCATCAGCACTGCCCACCCCAATGGTTAGCGATTCATCCTTGGCCCAGTTAGTCACCAGTTCAGCAATCAGCTTTTGCATAAAAGCCTTATCCTCAACAGCCGCTTTCACGTTAGACGAAGCCAACTTGTCAGTAACCAAATTAGTGATTTCGCTTTTCAATGCCTCCGACGCCTGTGCCGAAAACAATTTCAGTTCCGATTCAGTATTCGATTTAATCTCGGCAGCCTCTTTCTTGGCAGATGCAATTATATGATCAGCCTCTTTTTTGGCATCACTCAATATTTTTGCACCCTCGGCCTGCGCATCAGCCAAAATTTTATCAGCCTCAGCCTTCCCCTTTTCCACTCCCTCATTAAACAATTTGGAAGTAAGTTCTTGAATTTTATCCATATATTTTATACTTTGTTATTCAAATTCAATTTTGATACCGATTATTTTATCAATTTTATTTTATTAGTTGAGCAAAGATACAAAAATATTCACATCACAATAATTCAAGATAAAAATAACTACTCACAACATC
>CAZSKF010000168.1:0-3583 GCA_964607405.1 uncultured Proteiniphilum sp.
CGACAGAGATTAAGTCTAAAATACAATTGAGAAGGATTGTAGAGGGTGAAGATACTGATGTAAATTAACACTCATCATCGTCATCATATCCGGCCTTACATGTTAGCGGCGCTAAAGCATATGCGTCATACTCATCATATGCGGGTCCGGGAATTCCATTGAATACTACAATTCTATCAACTCTAACCTTTGAATCATTTTTGTAATAAATAAAGTAGGCATTATTTGGGTCTTTATCTATTCTTTGTGCCTTGCCTGAAACCTCTTCCAAGCTTGGATAGCTATCTTCTCCGAAATAAAATATTCTTAGATTGTCCTTTTTAATTTCGATCTCCATGAGATCAAAGTACTCTTGACTGACGGGTAGGTATGAAGTTTTCATTATCACATATATTTTTAATATTATTGAAACATATAATTTCACTCAAAGTTCAATGAGTGCCTCTAATGGTAGAATTTGCAACAAACATAATTTTGATGTTATTTTTTATTCGATATAGTTCTTATTTTATATCTTTGATGATTGTGTTGTATATATATATTTACCAAAACCTTGATATAAAATGAAATGGATTAATCGTAACGATAGTGAAGCCAACTATGAGGATAGGAGAGGGCGAAATGTGAAAAGAGGAACAGCCGTGGGTGGGCTAGGAGTAATAATTATAGCAATAATTGCTTTGCTGTTTGGACAGGATCCGAACCAGATTCTAGGCTTGGTTGGAGATGTTGGCCTAAATCAATCCTCCGTAGAGGTTGTGGATTCATCTCGAATTAATGAGAATGAAGATTTAAAGATATTTACTCTGGGGGTATTCAATAGTGCAAATGATGTGTGGGAGGATATTTTTAAATCTCAACTTAATATGGATTACAGAAAGCCTGTGTTGGTGAATTTTACGGATCAGACAACTTCTCCATGTGGTGGCGCTTCTGCACAGACTGGGCCATTTTACTGCCCTGCAGATGAGAAAGTATATATTGACCTGAATTTCTTTTATCAACTAATAAATGAATATGGTGCTCAGGGTGAAATGGCGATAGCTTATGTAACAGCTCATGAGGTAGGACATCATGTTCAAAAACTATTAGGTTATTTAGATCAGGTTAATCAATACAGAGGCAGGATTAGTGATAAAGAATACAATAAGCTTAATGTGAAATTGGAATTACAAGCAGATTTCTTTGCTGGTATGTGGGCTTATCAGGCTGCAAAATCAGGTATTATATTGCTAGAACCAGGTGACTTGGAGTCGGCCATAAGTGCTGCTCATGCTGTAGGGGATGATACTTTGCAAAAGAAGGCTATGGGATATACAGTTCCGGATTCGTTTACGCATGGTACCTCTGAGCAACGAATTTATTGGTTTACTAAGGGATTTAAAACGGGAGATATTACTAAAGGAGATACATTTAATGATCCTAATTTAAATTAGAACTAATGTTTTGATGCTAAAATAGCTATCATTATCATGAATGGCATTCTTGGTTAACCCAAAATGTGCTTTCTAAATTGTTTAGATTGTGTGCTAGCTTTGTATCTCAGTTTGTAAGAGTAGATAAGGAATGGTGATGGTATATCTTGTTGTTATAAATATAACATAATTATATGAGATGGCGTATTTTTTGTGTATCTTTACAAATTGAATAGTAATAGTGGTTGTTATATTGTTTTCTTATATAGATGTTTCCTGTTATGGACAATAGACTACTTTGTAATAACCATATATTGTTCTTTCAAGGTATTTGGAGTATTGGTAAAACTATTATGGGAACTGCACATATCTTAGCTTAATCTACAAATTTTTATAGAATCTCAATTAAATGCAAAAAATAATTGCTTATCCCCTTTCAGCGATTTATTATGTGCTATTTGGTACTACTTTAGTTACATTTCACGTAATACAATGGATTGCCCTAAACTTGTTTGGTTATACAGCTCACAAGAAAACAGTTGATTTATTGTGCTTTTTTCTAGTGGCTAATACATATGTTTTGGGAACAAGATATAATATTCGTAACTTAAATAAGATTCCTACCGATGTTCCATTGATTATAGCTGCAAATCATCAAAGTTTTTACGATATATCAACAATTGGATGGTTTTTTAGAAAAGTTCATCCAAAATATATTAGTAAAATAGAGCTGCGTAAAGGGATTCCAAGTATTTCGTATAACCTTCGTCACGGTGGCTCGGTGTTGATTGACAGAAAAGATGCGCGTCAATCATTATCAGCCATTAAAGATATGGGACTTTATATAGAAAAATATAAGCGTTCTACTGTGATCTTTCCTGAAGGGACAAGAAGTAAAACAGGTGAACCAAGACCATTTGCAGTGAATGGATTGAAGATTCTATGTAAAAACGCCCCATCTTCATATGTCCTTCCTGTAACGATTAATAATTCTTGGAAGATGACTAAATGGGGTTCTTTTCCCTTAGGTATTGGTAATAAAATTGAATTTATTATTCATGATCCTATTTCCGTAGGGGATAGACCTTTTGAAGAAGTTTTCGAAAAAACAGAGCGTGCAATTGTGGACGCAATTGTTTGAGTATTTTAGAGTGAAACTTGATGTTTGTACAAAGTGTAGCTCTGAAATAAAAATATTTACGTGTAGCGAGTGTGAATAATGAGGTGTTCATGCTTTGCTATTTGGTTACTAATTAAATAAAAACATTATAATAATAATATGGCTAAATCAAATTCATTTAATAAAAGAGAGATAGAAAAGAATAAACAAAAGAGAAGAGAAGAAAAAAGAAAGAGAAGAGAAGAGCGTAAGAATTCGCCAGCTGACACATTCGAAGATATGATTGCATATGTTGATGAGTTTGGAGTTATTACTGATACACCGCCAGAGGCAAGTGAGGTGGAAGATATAAATATAGAGGATATAGAAATTTCTACACCGAAGCTAGAAGAGGAAGAAGTTGAAACAGTTATGAAAGGGTATGTTGACTTCTTTAATCACAATAAAGGTTTTGGATTTATAAAGCAAAATGGTAGAAATGAAAGCTACTTTTTTCACATATCAAATGCTTTTGAGGATATTGTAGAAGGTAATCAGGTGTCGTTTGAGCTAGAACAGGGAGAGCGTGGTCTGAATGCGATTAAGGTTGAAAGGATATAATATATTTATAAACGTGTTTTGAACTAGTGGGTGTTTTATCTATCTTGGAGTCGGTTTGATAACCTCGATGTTCGGTTAATAAACGACACTTGCTTAGGTGTTGTTATTTGTTTTTATAATTTTCTCTCTAAGAAATGCTGTTTTTTAGAGAGAAAATTATAAAAGCGATATATTTGCAAACAAAAAAAATCCGAATACAAATAATATGTACTCGGATTAAATTTTATAGTGGGCGTTGACGGATTCGAACCGCCGACCCTCTGCTTGTAAGGCAGATGCTCTGAACCAGCTGAGCTAAACGCCCCAATATTTATTAAATAGAAATCATGAATATATTGTGAAACTATTTTGCATTAAAAAACCTGAAAATCCAATGTTGACTAACAGGCTGATAATTTTATAGTGGGCGTTGACGGATTCGAACCGCCGACCCTCTGCTTGTAAGGCA
>CAZSKF010000169.1:0-3583 GCA_964607405.1 uncultured Proteiniphilum sp.
TAATGGAACGGTCCTTCATACCCAACTTGAAATAGAGTATTCCTTTGGTTTTCACAACCTGAGAAAGTGTGAGAGATCTATTTTCCTTAGTTTTAATATTTTCGGCAATAGCCAGATACTCTACCGCCTCTTTATAATTTCCTGTATTATACATGGCTTGACCAATTAAATTGGCGGCTACGATTTCACCTCCGGCATAATCAACTGATTGACTTTGAGATAGAGCTTCAAATGCATATTTTAAAGAATTATCGATATCAACATCAAAACTAGCCTTACTACTCAGTCTTATTAAACTATCAATATGTTGAATTTTATCTCTCTTGCTCTCACTTGAGCTGAAAACAACATAAGGATTGAATATCAAAAACAATAATATCAAGTTTATGTGTCTCATTTTCATATTATCTGTCAATATTGATTTTATGAAGATAGTGATACAAATCTATTTCACTATCAAGATTAATTTTTTTTCTCAGTCGGCTTCTTCTGGTTTGCACCGAACGGATGGTTATAAAACTAAAGTCAGCTATTTCTTGTGTATTGAACTTGAGAAACGTGAGGGCACACAAATGTAAATCATTAGTAGAGATATCAGGGTATTTCCCCTTTAGCTTATCAAACAATTTGGGAAAGACCTCTTCAAAGTCTTTCATAAAAGTCTTTTCATTTCTCAGTGCCCCTTCTCTCAATCTAGATATAGCCTCATCATTATACGTCTCTATCACAGAAACATTACCATATGAACTTGCTTTTTCTTCTTTCTTGAAATATCTACTTGCCAATACAATGCTAAGGATAAGTACCAAAGCAATAACTACATACAATATACTAGTATTCTTAGGATCCCCCTTGTTATCATCATGTTCATTAAGCAAAATATTCAACACGTCTTTTGCTGCCGAAACCTTGGTATTTGCCAATTTATTCTCTATTTGAATACGCTTATTTTGATAGTATGCAACTGAGTCAAAGTTGCCAATATTTTCAAAAGATCTTTCTAAACGAGAATACAGGGCGGGAATTTCATTTTCCAATCTTCGCTCTTGCAAAATGTCTAAAGATAATCCATAATGATACAGCGCCTTATCCTCAAGTTGCTTACTATGAAACACATCTCCCAAATACATATGAGTTCGTGACACGTAGCAATAGTTATATTTATTAGCCATATCCAGAGCCATATTGTAATACTTCTCAGCATTATCATACTGGTCGCCACTATAGTAATAATAGCCAAGTGAGGTGTAATTGTTTACCAAGTGAGGAAATACTTTAGCCTCATCCAGCGACTCCAGGCTGAGTTTACTCTTATTGAGGTAATGATATACCGAATCGGGTTGATTAGTCTTGACAAATACATGATGTATATTTTCGTATATCTGACTCAACACATAATCGCTTGCCGACTTTGGCTGAATCTTACCTGCATATTTTGCCGCCTTACGATACTCTTTGACAGAATTGTCAATAAGCTCAAGAGAATAATAAATTTGTCCCTTCACTTTTAATATCTGGCTAAGTATCTGGGGGTTGTCCTTGGCTATTTCCAGCGATTCTCCATCAGCAAGATATTTGAGCGACTCATCAAAATTTCCATTATAAAACAGCATTTGTCCAATATAATGATTGGATCGAAGAAGCCCAAACTGATAATCTATAGCTCGCGAATTGCGAAGCGCATCTACTGCATATTCCACAGACTTGTACGTATCCATATCAACAGACGCCAAGCGAGAAAGCTCCAACAAGCTATCCACATGCTTGATGGGTATCGAGTCAACCGGTTTTGCACTGACATTCAATACCATTGCCAAAAGCATTACTATAAAGAATTTAAATCGCATAGTATGTAAGTTTTAGTTTCATACACCATTCATTGCTAATTCTCTCAAAAAATCACCAAAATCAACATCCACATCTAAGCTTATTTTCCTTCTCAAGCGGCTTCGTCGTGCTTGCACTGATGAAATCTGTATATCAACAATTTCGGCAATTTGTTTTGTAGAGAAATTGAGATACGTGAGGGCGCACAAATGCAGCTCTGCAGCCGTCAAAGCAGGATCAACCTCAGTAAGTCTTGCCCAAAAGGCGGGATAAGCCTCCTTAAACAAAATCATAAAAGTGGGGCTGTTGCTTTTGGCAGCTTCTATCAGTGAGTCGAAATTAGAATTAATCTTATTTTTAATTTTATCTCTATTTTCGCCATATAATGATTTCAACTCAACATCTTTTTTTCGGATATAAGTATCTACGCTTAGTATGCCCAAAACTATCAATATCAATATAATAGTGACTATATACCATATATTGCGTGTTTGATACTTTGCATTATTCTCATCAAGCACCGAAATCATCACTTCTTTGGCAGCTGTTAGCTTGGAAATAGACTGGCTGTTTACCTCCTCGGCATATTTATTTGCATAAAAAGATGCAGAGTCAGGCTGGTGATTGATAGTAAAATAGTTGGACAAGCCTTGATATAGAGCGGGCATATGAATGAGCACTCCCGAATCGTGTGTGCGCTTTAGAGCAAACCTATAATAATAATATGCAGAATCGGACATATTAATTGCCGTATAATAATTGCCCAAGGTGACGTATGAATTTGGCAAACCTATATAACGCTTGTCCAGCGAGTATCTTTTCATCAAACCAACGTAGTAGCGTGCCGAATCGAGATTATTTTCTCTAAGCGATCTTTCTGTTTTCATTACAAAATACTCGGGCATAGGCCTGTAATCATAATCCATAGATATCAACAAGTGAGACTGACGCGACATTGACAGGTAGTGGTCTATCTTATCAATATTGGAGTCGCCACCCAAATCATAATAAACTCTGGCAAGTGCCGAATATGTATTTGCAAGCACAAGATATTTGATATTCTTATTTTTAATATCACCGGCTGTTGTCACAGCAATTTCCAGTTCTTCTATTGCCATATCGCATAGGCCGGTCATAAAATAGATACGCCCTTTGAGGTAGTGCATCTGAGTAAGATAGTGACAATGCTTTTCAACACCCCTTAGACTTTTAATTCGGGCTAGGTATTGCATCGATAATTTATAGTCAACCGAATAGAAATATGAAAGTGCTATTATATAATGTGCTTTGATGACTCCGCGCTGATATCCTATTTCTTCCGAAAGCTTAAGCGCCTGATACGCCTCTTTTACGGTCTGCGATGTAGTGCGGGGCTTAATATCTCCTTCTGCAAGCCTTAAAGTTGTCTCAATATGCTCTATTTGTTGCTTTCTGCCATCCTCAGCAATGATTTGAGGGGCAAAAAAGAAACAAAAGAAGAATATAAAGAAAAATACTTTTAGCTTGGACATAAATATGTTTTTTGAATATTGACAAAGATATAACTTTTTAACAAATAATTAAAATTTGTTTTTGGTTATATTCCCTTCAGATAATCTGTAAAATCTATTTCGGGAGATAGGTCTATTTTGCGGCGCAACCTACTGCGGCGTGTTTGAACAGAACGAACCTGCAAAAATGAAAAATCCGCAATCTGTTGTGTGGTGAAATCAAGATACGTCATGGCACACAAATGCAAATCGGCCGGTGACAAATC
>CAZSKF010000170.1:0-3572 GCA_964607405.1 uncultured Proteiniphilum sp.
ATAATAGTCCGGACAGCAATTTTGATGCTTTATGGAAAATTCTTGATGAGAACTACTGTTTCTTTGAGTATAAGGATATTGATTGGGATGCCGTTTATGTGAAATATAAATCGCGCATAAAGCCTGATATGGGCAGTGATGCTTTGTTTAAACTGATGGGTGACATGCTGTCGGAGCTAAAGGATGGACATGTTAATCTTTATGCTGCGCATGATGTGACGAGATATTGGAATTGGTCGGAAGATTATCCTGCCAATTTTGATGCATCAATACAGGATAATTATCTGGGCAAAGACTATTCTATTGCTTCGGGTCTTAGATATACAATTCTGGATGATAATATTGGTTATATATATTATGGCAGCTTTTCGAGTGATGTGGGACATGGAAATATAACTCAGGTGCTAAGAAGGTTGTCAATTTGCAAAGGGATTATATTTGATATTAGAGGAAATGGTGGGGGCAGCCTGTTGAATGTGGAGAGGCTGACTTCTCGTTTTTTTAATGAGAAAACAAAGATTGGATATATAACTCATAAGACGGGGAAGGGGCATGACCATTTTTCGCCTTTTTACCCTAAATATGTAGAGAGTTATGATGGAGTAAGGTTTCAGAAGCCGGTGATGGTGCTGACAAATAGGGGGTGCTACAGTGCGGCAAACGACTTTGTGAATGCAATGAGAAATGCTCCTAATGTGAAAATAGTTGGCGATAAAACGGGTGGGGGTAGCGGTTTGCCCTTTTCGTCAGAACTACCAAATGGGTGGTCTATTAGGTTTTCGGCTTCTCCGATGTATGATATTAATAAAAATCATATTGAGTTTGGCATAGAGCCGGATGTGTTTGTAGAGCTCTCACCCTCAGACAAAGAGAAGGGTAAAGATACTATTATAGAAAAGGCTAGAGAGATAATTAATAATAATAGCAATTAGCATTATATCACTTTCTGATAATACATTTTTTTGTACCTTTGCCCATTCGTAAAAAAATGGCGAGAATAATTTATTAAAATAATTACCTAAAATGAATTTCAAGAGTAACATTATATTACTCTTTTTTATTGTGTTAAGATGGATAAGAATACAATCATAGGTTTTTTGCTGATAGCAGCAATTATATTTACATTTACTATTTTTAATAGACCAAGCAAGGAGCAACTGGAAGCTCAGAAGAGAACGCGTGATTCTATTGAGCAGGTAGAGATGGAGCGAATGATGCTTGAGGCTGAGCGCTTGGCTTTGGAGAGCGTTGATGAGAGTAAAGCAAGTGCCCAACAAGAGGTGATAACAGAGTTTTTTGCAACTGGAACTTCATCAGTTGCTGATTCTACCGTTAGCACTACTGATTCGTTAGCAGTGCCTGTAGCTAACGTGGAGGAGTTTATTACTCTTGAAAATGATAAAATAGAATTGGTGTTGAGCACTTTGGGTGGTACAATACATTCTGTTCATCTGAAGGGAGAAAAGAGACATAATGGAGATAGCTTGTATTTGTTTGATGGTAATGAAGCTCACTTTAATATGGAGCTTTTTAATAGAAACAGTGTAAGATTATCGACAGACAAACAATACTTTAAGCCGATAAGAACTGCAAATGGCAATACTGTGGTGATGCGTCTTGAGAGCTCGCCTGACCAGTATATTGACTTTGTATATACTTTGCCTGCAGATGAGTATATGATGGACTTTGATGTTCGTATTGTGGGGATGAAGGATGGTTTGCATCCTGAGAGCTTGACTAACTTGCGTGTGAACTGGCAACAAAAGATCAGACAACAAGAGCAAGGCCGTCAGTTTGAAAACAGATTTGCAAGGCTTAACTACAAATATGATTCGCAAAGTAATGCGCAACAACTGAGCAATACTAAAAATGATAAAAAAGAGCTTACAGAGCCTGTGAAATGGGTTGCATTTAAAGACCAGTTCTTTAGCTCTATTATTATTGCTGATACGCCATTTTCAAATGTTGAGTTGTCATCATTGATGTTGGCTGACGATAAAGAATATATTAAAGATTATAAGGCTGAGACTTGGGTTCCTGTTTCATTAGATCCAACAAAGGATGAGATTTCGGCTTCGTTTAAATATTACTTTGGTAAGAATCACTTCTATACTCTTAAGGGGTATGACAAGGGTGTTAGCAGCAGTGATAAACTCTATCTTGAGGAGTTGGTTGACTTGGGTTATAAGTGGCTGAGCTGGATTAATAAATATTTCTCTATTCCTTTATTTAATTTCTTCTTGGGCTTGAATTGGGGAATGGGCTTGATTATATTTGTTATGACGCTAATCATTAAGCTTATTGTGTCGCCTATGACGTTTAAGTCGTTCAAGTCGTCGGCTAAGATGCGTGCACTGCGTCCACAAATTAAAGCTTTGGAAGAGAAATATCCGGGAAATGATAAGGATGTTATGCTGAAGCGTCAACAGGCTACTATGGAGTTGTATAACAAAGCGGGGGCTAATCCTATGAGTGGTTGCTTCCCAATGCTTATACAGATGCCTATTCTTTTGGCATTCTTCTTCTTCTTCCCATCTGCTATTGAATTGCGTCAGCAAAGTTTCTTGTGGGCACACGACCTTTCTACGTTTGACTCGCTAATAAGCTGGAATTTTGATATCCCATTAATTGGCAAGTATTTGGGTAACCATATTAGTATATTCTGTTTGCTGATGACTGTGGTGAACGTGTTTTATACTAAGTATAACATGGCTGCAACTGATACGGGTCAGGGACAGATGGCGGGCATGAAATATATGCCTTACTTTATGTCGATTATGATGTTCTTTGTGTTGAACTCATATCCTGCAGGTCTTAACTACTACTATTTCTTGTCAACATTGATTACTATTTTGCTTACAATTGCTTTCAAACAGTTCCTTAACGAAGACAAGCTATTGGCGCAAATGGAGGCTAATAAGAAGAAGCCTAAAAAGAAATCAAGCTTTATGGCTAGAATGGAAGAGGCTCAAAAAATGCAGGAAAAAGCTGCACGTGATAGAGCTAAACAAAATGCTAAAAAGAATTACAGAAAGTAATATTCGACAGTATTATATAGAGATTAAAAAAACCGTTCTGAAATTAGATTTCAGAGCGGTTTTTTTATGTGATAAAGGGATTTTTTTATTCCTCCTCCATAAACCATGAAGAGTACATCAGATAGTTGCTAGCTATCTTTTGATTCATTTCGGCTGATTGTGATGGGTCAACTTTCTTTACAAACTTGGCCGGAACTCCTGCGTAGATGCTTCCGGGTTCTACTTGTGTTCCTGATAGCACAACAGAGCCTGCAGCTATTATTGCACCTTCGCCAATCACTGCATGATCTAATACTACTGCTCCCATGCCCACGAGAGATCCGTTCTTTAACTCTGCACCATGAATCACTACGTTGTGGCCAATGGTGACATCATCACCTATAATAGAAACTGATTTTTGATAGAGGGTGTGTATTACAGTGCCGTCTTGTATGTTTACACGATTGCCAATGCTGATTGAGTTGACATCGCCACGTAATACTGCGTTGAACCAAACGCTGCAGTTGTCGCCCATTATTACATCTCCCACTACTG
>CAZSKF010000171.1:0-3557 GCA_964607405.1 uncultured Proteiniphilum sp.
GAGCCTCCACGCCGTGAAGTATCATATTCATAATACCGATGATGTAGGCTAGCGACTTTTTCTCTTTTCCATAAAAAGTACGTTTCTGAAGGGTCTTATTTTCGGCAGTGGACAAACCACCTCGTTTGTTGGCTTCGTCTCTCAGATAGTTGAAGGCTTCAACCAAGAAACCGGCCGAGCCGCAGGCTCCGTCATAGATGGTTTCGCCCAGAACGGGTGCAACCACTTTCACTATTGTGGTAATTAGTGCACGGGGTGTGTAATATTCGCCTCCATTGCGACCGGCATTGCCCATGTTTTTGATTTTATCTTCATAGAGATGACTCATCTCATGCTTCTCGGTGTGAGTTCTAAATCGCAAAGAGTCTATCAGATTGATAACTTCACGCAGGTTGTAGCCGCTTTGCAGTCTGTTTTTTAGTTCGCTAAATATCTCACCAATCTTATACTCTATGGTATCAGCCCCATCGGCTTCCATCTTAAAGAGCTTTAGGTAGGGAAACAGCACGTTGTTTACAAAGTCAAGCAGGTCGTCGCCCGTCATTGCATTGTGGTCTATCTTGCCATCATCAAGCTTGGGCGCAGCCCATGTTTTCCAGCTAAATTCTTCTCTAATAATAGGTTTATATATCTTGGCTGACAACGCTGCTATTGTTTTGCGGTCTTCCTCCAGATCGTCAAGATATTTGAGGAACAACACCCACGATGTTTGTTCTATATAGTCTAATTCACTACCACAGCCGGCATCTTTGTGCAGAATGTCGTCAATATTTTTGAATGTTTGTTGGAACATTTATTTTCTCTTTTTGATATTATCTTTCGTAATTGTATTAAGTAAACAAATTTACAAAAAAATATCAAGAGTATAACTCTTTTTGCGCCTAACCCAATTTAGTTTTTCTCGCAAAAATGTTTTTTTCACCTAGTCCAATATTGGACTATGATGTCGAAGATGTTTTTCCTACCATTCCAAAATTGGACGGGGCAGTCAAAAATGTTTTTTATGGCTGGTCCAATATTGGACGGGATGAAAAACTAGTTTGACAAGGTTGTCCAATATTGGACGGGGCGGAAAAACAGGGTTTTCGTGCCTTTTTGTTAGCAGGTCTTAACACCTAAATAGTTCAACATACATTTTCTTTAGCATGTATTAACCTCTAAACAGTTTTTTACGGCTTGTCCAATATTGGACGGGTAGAAAAAAAAGTTTTTCATGCTTGTCCAATATTGGACGGAGTGAAAAAGAGGCTTTTTTGAGCATTTTGCTAACAGGCATTAACACTCTGGCGACTTATTTTGTATTTCTTTTGCAGATGGTTGTTAAAAAAGGGCTTTTTTATGGTCAGTCCAATATTGGACGGGTAGGAAAAAAAGCTTTTTCATGATTTTCCAATATTGGACGGGGCGAAAAATCAGATTTACGAGTAAACCAATATTGGACGGGATGACAAAAAAAAGAGGCTGCCCAAATCTATATTGAGACAGCCTCTTTACTTACTAAAACAATCCATCAACCGAGAGATACCTTTCGCCGGTATCGTAATTGAACGTCAATATTTTTTTTCCTTGTGCTGAGAGTTCCTCAATTTTTTGAGTAACTGCCGCAATGGAAGCCCCTGTGGAAATACCTCCCAGGATACTCTCCTTTTGAGCCAATAGGCCGGCATATTTGTATGCATCGGCGTTTTCAACTTTTATCACGCTGTCTATCACATTCAAATCTAAAGTGCCGGGAATGAATCCTGCGCCAAGGCCCTGAATGGTGTGAGGACCGGGAGCTCCGCCTGATATAACGGGCGATCCTACCGGCTCGACAGCTATAACCTGAATGTTGGGGAATTTCTTTTTAAGCTCGCGACCTACTCCTGTAATGTGGCCACCTGTGCCCACGCCGGTGATTAGATAATCAAAACCTTCGGGGAAGTCGGCTATAACCTCTGCAGCTGTGGCTTTGGCATGAATCTCCACGTTGGCTTGGTTTTCAAACTGCATTGGTATCCACGAGTTTTCTATTTGTGCATTTAGCTCTTGTGCTTTTTCGATAGCTCCTTTCATTCCCTTTTCGCGGGGAGTGAGCACCAGTTCGGCACCAAATAGTGAGATAAGCTTGCGACGCTCAACAGACATCTGCTCGGGCATCACTATTATCACCTTATATCCTTTGTATGCACCCACGTATGACAATCCCACGCCGGTATTGCCCGATGTGGGCTCTATGATTGTTGCTCCGGGTTTTAAGATTCCTTTTTGCTCTGCATCTTCTATCATCGACAAGGCAATTCTATCTTTGATGCTACCTGCGGGGTTTTGCTTTTCTAGCTTAATCCACACCTCATTGTTGGGAAATAGTTTGCCCAGGCGAACGTGAGGCGTATTTCCAATCGACTCCAAAATGTTTGAATACTTCATTGTTTGTTGTTTTTAAAATGTTACTAATTTATGATTTAGAGGCTGTTCAAATAACAAAGTCGTTAGGTTGAACAAAGCTTCTTACTGTCTTAATTTTTACGTCCACTGAGTTATATACCAGCGAGTATGGTATCACACTTTGGGTGAGCCACGCTCCGCCCCCAATGGTGGAGTTGTGCCCTATTACGGTGTCGCCTCCCAATATTGTGGCATTTGAGTATATCACCACATCATCCTCGATGGTGGGGTGGCGCTTGCTGTTTGATAGTTTTTTCTCAACGTAGAGCGCACCTAAGGTCACACCTTGATATATTTTCACGTTGTCTCCTATCTCGGTGGTTTCGCCTATCACTATGCCGGTGCCATGATCAAGAAATAAATTATCACCAATTTTGGCAGCGGGGTGTATGTCGATGCCAACCTTAGAGTGGGCATATTCGGCAAACAAGCGTGGCACCAGTGGTAGCCCCAAATTGTGCAGTGCGTGGGCTATGCGGTGCACGCTGAGCGCAAAAAATCCGGGGTATGCTATTATAACCTCTTCGATGGATTTGGCGGCGGGGTCGTTTTTGAGATAACATGCAGCGTCTTTGTACAGCCTGGTTTGAATATCGGGCAATTGCTCAAAGAACTTATATACAACTTCATCGGCAAATTGCTCATCCTTTAGTCTCGATATATTATCATGAAGAATCATTGCTGCCTCTTTCATTTTATATCTACACTCGTGTGCTCCAATTTTCATATCGCAAGGAAACATCTGTAGAAACAGACTCTTCACTACTCCCTCCAGAGCAACTTTATCTAAAGGTATATGGATAGGGAGCGGCTGAAACTTATCTATAAGTTCGAAAGTTTTATTAATCATAAGAAATGGTTGTTATAGGGTGAATAAATGAGAATTGTAGTAGCAGGACATGGGGTGTCCCGGTTGATTATTTGGGGAAGGAGTTAATCAACAACAGCAACAACAAGTATGCATTCGTTTTCTGTTCATCTATTCTATTCAAAAGGGCCTGTATTGTGGCCCGTTAGAAATGTAAACAACACATTCTCTTTTTTTGTTCAAAAAAAGTTGCAGTTTTTAATTAAATGGTGAATTTTTGTTTAAGATTGAGATTATGGCACAAAAAAAACTGACTCAATAC
>CAZSKF010000172.1:0-3465 GCA_964607405.1 uncultured Proteiniphilum sp.
AAAATAAAATGAAGGAAGAAGTAAAAAAATCACCAAAAGCGAACCTAGAGACGCATAAGATTACATCTATCATGATGGGGGTAGTTGTGGGTCTTGCTGTTCTATTTTTCGCTTTCGAATGGTCTTCACAAGCTAGAGAGTTGGATGAAAGTATTGTCGTTCAGGATATCTTAGCTGAAGAAGAGATTGAAATCACCCATCATGATGCAACTCCGCCTCCTCCACCACCTCCTCCACCAACTATTGAAGAACCTGAAGAAATTGAGGTTGTGGACGAAAAAGTGGATACTAGAATTGAAATTCAATCCGAGGACGATGCTAGTAAAAGACAGACGGAAACATATGTTCCACCTCCACCACCAAAACCTAAGCAAGAAGAAGTTGCGGATGAGATTTTCGTAGTTGTGGAAGTTCAACCTGAGTTTCCTGGTGGAAACACAGGTATGATGAAGTTTCTAAGCGACAACATTAAATATCCTGTAATTGCTCGGGAAAATGGTATTCAAGGACGTGTAATCACAAACTTTGTTGTGGAGCGTGATGGTAGCATCACAGACGTTCAAGTAGTACGCGGCGTTGACCCATCTCTAGATAAAGAAGCAGTTCGCGTAATACAATCAATGCCAAGATGGAAACCAGGACAACAGCGTGGCTCAGCAGTACGTGTTAGATTTACGTTGCCTGTAGTATTCCGCTTACAACAATAAAATTTTAATAAACAAAACACTAGCAAAAGCTGTCTTCCTCCTGGGAGGCGGCTTTTGTTTTTAAAATATAAATGCACTCTATTATGATTCACAGCTCAGAACATCTTATTGACTTAATTGAAAAAACAATTCAAAATACTGATTTCAACAAACAACCACATACACTTTTCAAACCTATCGAATACATCCTATCACTAGGTGGTAAAAGAATAAGACCACTGTTAACATTAATGGCAAACAATCTATATACTGATAACGTGGAATATGCTTTGAGTAGCGCAATTGGAATAGAGATATTTCACAACTTCACCCTATTGCACGATGATCTTATGGATAAATCGGATATGAGACGTGGCAAACTAACTGTTCACAAAAAATGGGATGCAAACACGGCTATACTCTCCGGAGACGCAATGCTAATTGAAGCATACAAGGAACTCACAAAAGCAGATGCAAAAGTACTCCCTGAAGTATTAGATCTCTTTAATCAAACCTCGACAGAAGTATGTCAAGGGCAACAGTATGATATGGATTTTGAAAGCAGAACAGATGTGAGTGTTGATGAATATATAGAAATGATAAGATTGAAAACCGCAGTTTTGGTTGGTTGTTCATTAAAGATGGGGGCATTACATGCAAAAGCAACTAACGAAGATGCTAATAATCTTTATGATTTTGGAATAAACATAGGACTAGCATTTCAATTAAAAGATGATTTACTAGACGTATTTGGAGACACCGCTAAATTTGGAAAAAAAATAGGTGGAGACATATTAAATAACAAAAAGACTTACCTACTTATTAAAGCACTAGAGATATCTAATGACACACAAAAAGAAGCTTTGATAGAGTGGATAGAAAAAGAAGAGTATGACAATGATGAAAAAATAAAAGCTATAAAAAACATCTATACAGAATTAAATATCAAATCAATAACAGAAAATATCATAAATAAGTATTATATTGCGGCGCTAAAATCAATAGAAGCAGTAAATGTAGAAGAGAAAAGGAAAAGAAACATTATAGAACTAGCAGAATCATTAATGCATAGAGAACATTAAAGAATAAAGCATGCCGTATAGACGACTACCAAATACAGATATTTCACGGATAAAAGCTCTCAAAGCTGCAATTGAAAAATCATCAAACGTGGATTTTAAATATGTAGCATTAAGTATGAGTACTCTTAATGAAGCAAAGTCTATAATCTCAAAGTTTGAGAGATTAAACTTAAAGTATCAACAAACATTTGACACACAAGTGAAGGCTAATATTGCATTCAAGAGCAAAGTTAAAATAGCAAGGCTTTATGTATCCCACTTTATACAAGTATTATACATGTCTGTGATGCGCGCAGAGATTAAAAAAGAAATGCTCAATCTTTATGATCTTCATAAGCACAACCTAACACTTCCCGATCTGAACACCAATGAACAAATTCTTGAATGGGGAGCAAAAATAATAGAAGGTGAGAGAAAAAGAATAGAAGTTGGAGGGGTACCATTGTATAATCCGGGCATAGCTAGAGTAAAGGTAATGTATTCTCAATTCAAAGAAGGATATCAAACTCAAAAGATTCACCAGAAAGCAACTAGCAGAATACAAGAAGAAATAGTAAACTATAGAATAGATGTAGATTCAATAATTCTAAAAGTATGGGATGAGATAGAAGCTTTCCACTCTATGTACGAACAAGAACAGAGGATAGAGCTAAACAAACAATATGGCATTGTTTATTACTACAGGAAAGGAGAAATAATTAGAGATGAGAATGATTGATACGCATGCACACCTTTTTACGAAAGAATTTGAAGAGGATTTTGAAGAAATGATTGCAAGAGCCAAATCTGTAGGGGTGGAAAAGGTTCTATTACCAAATATAGATGAAAGCACTATCGAGTCACTAAGAAGTACTATAAAAAAAGATCCATCTTTTTTTATACCTATGATGGGACTGCATCCAACTAGCGTTAATGATAATTGGCAAAACCAACTATCTATTATCTACGAAGAGTTAAACAAGAATGAATATTGTGCAGTTGGTGAAATAGGTATAGACCTATATTGGAATACAGAAACACTAGAAATTCAAAGAAGAGCATTTCAAGAACAACTAAAATGGAGCATTGAAAAACAGCTCCCTGTGTCAATGCACTCTCGAAACGCTCTAACTGAAGTAATAAACAGTATCAAATATATTGGAGAAGATAAAATATATGGAGTTTTCCATAGCTTCGGTGGCAATAGTCTAGAATTGGAGCACGTACTTTCTTTAAAGAATTTCTATGTAGGAATAAACGGAGTAGTTACATTTAAAAATTCTGGCCTAGATGAAGTTATTAAAAATTGTCCGATTGAAAGAGTTGTAATCGAAACAGATTCACCATGGCTTGCGCCTACTCCTAATAGAGGTAAAAGAAATGAATCATCCTTTCTGGCCAAAATAGTTGAAAAACTCAGCCATATATATGGAATTTCCGAAAATGAAATTGTGAGTCAAACAACAAAAAATGCATATAAGATCTTCAATATATGATAGTTATACTCTATATACAAATATCAATTTCACTTATAAATATTTTTTTTAAAATAATTTGCATTTGAAATAGCCGTTTAATCGATTAATTCTGTACTTTTGTATTAGAAATGGTGGAAAAAAAGAGTTTTTATGGAATAAACACACACTTTCCAAGTCATTTTTTGCAAGGAGAGGTGCTCGAGTGGTTGAAGAGGCACGCCTGGAAAGCGTGTATACGCC
>CAZSKF010000173.1:0-3436 GCA_964607405.1 uncultured Proteiniphilum sp.
ACGTTGATAGGAAGTGTAAGTAACGTTTTGTTCTCTTATCGGCACTGCCGTTCCTGTCGGTGTAAGCATGGTTACCTAATAGGGCTTAGCAGAGTTTTCATAAGCTAATGTACCCACACCCGGTATGGAGGTGATGTTGCCGTTTGGTTCCATATAAAAATAAGTTTGTAGAGAAATGCTACCCCGCCGCTGAGGGATAGTTCGATTCTAGTTTTATAATTGCTATCGTTATAATCCTTTTCATATGACATCAAAACGAGAATTAATACTCTTCAAAATTTCAGATATTGTCGTTTTATCCTTCTCTGCAAAAAACACCTGAAAACTTAAAACATCAGGATATTTTTCCCAAAGCTCACACACGTCATATAGTACCGTAATATAAATCCTAAGCTCCTTATCCGGCAAGTGAGGAAGTTCTCTATGAATCACAACTATTTCCTTCTCTTTTATCCACTCGTTCAGTCCACATAAAGAATCTTTTAAAGCATCCCAGTTAAATCCAAAACAAGGAAATTTCAAGTGTATATTATATGCACTAAGTAATTCATTTTTAGTGTGTACATTTATAATTTCAAAATAAAAAGCATTTGTTCCATGTGTATCAACGGAATCTACGTAATGAAAATATTTATCTTTTACCATATTATTTAGGGTTTAAATCGAATAAAAGTTTTATAATGATCTGGAGTATAATACCACTTATTACCGCCTCCTATAACGATACGTTGTGGTCCAGCTCCTTTAACTCCAGGCGTAGGATGTACATATTCCTTATAGTATCCTTCGGGCTGAGTGGGTAAAATACTCTCTCGATCTTGAAATACTATCCCGTCGTTTTATAAATTGCAGGGGCCGAATGCTTCAGTTTTATTTCGACTGTTGTCCTTCCTGCTCAAAAGGTTCCCTTTCTGCACATCAAAAACCCACTCCCCCTCGTTTCTTAACGAAAGTGCAATTAGCTCAACGTTTACGAAGCAATCCTTTATACAGCAAACATATAGCAAACAAAATGGACATATATACAAATACCGCCAAAATAGAAATCAATATAGTCATTACTATTGGTGCGTCTCCATAATATGGTAAAAATCCAAACAGGTACTTGATATATTTGAATGTTTCAAATAGAAAACACAATGACAAACCCATTAAAAAAGAGGTGTATATCATTTTATCTGATTTCAAAATATATTTACACATTACAAATGAAAACCACATCACTAGTAGCAAACTAAATGTCATTTTAATGTTCCTTTGAGTATCAAAAGTGCACTCAATCCAAAACAGCAAAACAAAGAAAATGACCTGCAATAAAAACCAAGATGCTTTCATACTGTCAGTATTTAACATACACATTCACCTTTAATTAAATACCAATTCCCATTAATCCGATATGAATTACTTCGAGGCAAACTATAAACATCATCAATCCGACCAATGAGGATAGTTTTATAGAAATAATTATTAGGCAGTATCTTAGGATAGATAACCTTAAAAATCATTATTAATCCGATTATACCTACAAAAACATATAGATACTACATTTGCCGAATCTGAATAAATAAACAACTTCTATTACTTTTCTTCATAATTGTTTTTTTACAACTTATCTAATTTCAAAGTCAACTACTTATCACTTTATCCAAAATGGATCTCCTCCAATTATAATATCCTTTATTTTCTCAACCCCATTATTAATTATATTTTCTTGATAATATACTTCTCCATCTAACTCCTCAATTCCTTCTTTAGTAAAATTCAATCTAATAAGCATATTATCTTTTATACAAAATAGACCATCGATATTATAAATAGAGAAAACTCTCAACTCTGGATTTACATCTATATATTTCTCAAGTTTCTCAATAGAAAAATGCTTATATCTGAAATTAAAATTTTCTTTCCAAACTACTTTATCAGACGGTATTATTTTTATATCAATTAAATTGCCCGTTAATAATTGCTCCTTTGTATATTTAAGCCATCTTTTGTTAAGACCTATGGTTGAAACCATTACAATGTAATCCTTCCCTTTATTGACAATAACATATTGACTTTCGTAATCCTCGAAGAAATCTAAAAGCGAATTCAACTTTGTGTAGTCAAATAATATCTCATTTACTTCTGGATTTAACAAAGTAAAAATAGGTATATTTATTATTATATTTGCTGTATCAGAAGCATATAAATATTTTGAGCAATCACTTTTTATCTGATCACGATGATTATATTCACTGATATTTTCTTTAAATAATTTAAAAGCATATATTTGATATTTATGATTAGATTGATATGCAAAATGAATCATCATACTAAAAATAATTGTAGATAGTAAGTATTTCATATTATTAGAATTTAAGAACACGGAACATTTGCCTTAAGTTGTTAAAATTATTGGTGCGATACCCCCCTGCACCTGAAGGATTCATGAAGTTTAGTAGTATTCTACCATTATCATATATACGAACTCTTGATACTGCAACTGCATGTGCAAATTTATCATTAATTCTCATTTCATAAATTACAGAATTATTTATCGACAAATTGCCAGCTATTTCATTAGCTATTTCAACTTTTGATAAACCTGAAGTATCAATCTTCAATAACGACATTCTTTTTGATCCATACATCTTAGACATTGTAGCATCAGAAGTCTCAACATTTGGAAAGCGATTTCGCAAATCTGACACACTACTAGTATTGCCGTTATAATAAGTATCATTAGAGCGAAACACTTCATATCTACAGTCTAGACTCCCGACTTGATCCATTTGAGGTAAAGGCATTGAAGCATCTTCTATAAGCCTTCCTCCGTGCATAAAATTTCTTCCATCCCGATAAGCATTAATTCCACCAATAACTCCACCAACTAAAGCACCAGATACAGCTCCACCAAGTCCATACAATGCACCTTGTCCGAGAGATTTTCCAAAAGCTTTTCCTCCAAGTAATCCATTGCCAAAACCTGTTACAAAGCCACCTGATCCTCCAGCACCACCACCTATTGCCGCTCCTGATATAAAACTTGTCGCAGCCGTCTTCGCTGCCGCCGTTCCTAAAAACCCGGCACTAAAAGATCCTCCGCTAACAAGCGCAGAACTTATACCAGCACCCATTCCAGCACTTAGAGCTCCAGCTGCTGCACCTACACCAAAATATCCTACTCCAGTCCAAAATCCTTTCTCTTTAATCGTTTTCCAATTTGCAATAACATTAACAACCCCTCCAACAACAGCCCCTATAATAAGATGTACAAATTCACCATCCTCATCCACATACGCCAGCGGATTATTCAAACAATAACTGTACCTGTTGAAGTTCTGCGTAAAGTCAGGTGCTTGCACGTACGGATCGGGCGACAGGAATCTTCCCAAGAGCGGGTCATACAACCGTGCATTCATATTTACCAACCCAAACCACGGCAAATGTTCGT
>CAZSKF010000174.1:0-3416 GCA_964607405.1 uncultured Proteiniphilum sp.
AAAGATAATAATTAATATCCAGTTGCAAATTACAATACAATAGCATATATCACAAAAAAGCCCTGCTACAGAATTAATGTTCTAAGCAAGGCCCTTTTAATATCTTCACCAGATAATATTAGTCTTTATACATCGAATCAATGATCTCTGAATACCTATCCAAAATCACTTTACGTCTTAGTTTTAGGGTATTCGTTAGCTCGCCCTCCTCTATCGAGAATGGTCGCGGCAGAATCACTATTCTTTTAATCTTCTCGTAGTTGGTAAATTGAGACTGCTTAAGCTCAATCCTACCAAATATATAATCATGAATAATACTATTAGAGGCTAATTCTGCATCATTGGCATATTCCACACCATGCTCGTCGGCATATGCACGCAATCTTTGATAATTGGGCACAATGAGCGCACTCACAAACTTGCGATCGTCGCCAATAACAGCCACCTGTTCAATAAAAGAATCTTCGGTCATTGTGGTTTCAATCATCTGCGGAGCAATATACTTTCCGTTAGATGTTTTATACAGCTCCTTGATACGCTCAGTCAGTATTATCTCATTCTTATCAGTGATGCTACCCGCATCGCCCGTTCTGAAGTATCCATCCTCAGTAAAAGCTTCGGCCGTAGCCTCGGGTTTGTTATAATAACCACGCATTATAGTCTCACCCTTTATCAAAATCTCATTGTTCTCACCTATCTTCACATCCAGCCCCGGCAATATAGTGCCCACCGTGCCAATAGTGAAGCCCGTTTCGGGAAAACAACTCACCGTAGCAGTAGTCTCAGAAAGACCATAGCCATAAATTATGTGCACATCTATCGACTGCATAAACTCATTAATCTTGTCGGACAACGGAGCACCGGCCACAGGAAAGAAATTACCCCTGTCGATACCCACCACCCTTTTGATGAGATTAAAAACAGTCATCTTATAAATCCAAAACTTAATCGAATTGCCAATAGGCGCTCTCTTGCCCTTATTCTTGTATTCAAGATTGTGTCTTCGGCCCGTGGCCACACTATCGTGAAACAACCACTTTAGCAGTCCGCTAGAAGTATCAATCTTCTCTCTAATTCCCTCATACACCTTTTCCCAAAATCGGGGCACGTTGCTCATCAGTGTAGGGCGAATTTGCTTTATAGTTTCCTGAATTTTTGTTGGGTCTCTATTAATAGCCACCGTTATGCCCTTGGCCAAGCATAGGTAGGTCCATGTCTTCTCAAAGATATGAGTAAGAGGCAAAAAGCACATCGACAAATCCTTATCCGACATCATCGTAAGCCTCTCCTCATTCAGTTTTAGGGCTTCAATATAATTGTCATGATCCAGGATAACTCCCTTGGGCTCGCCCGTGGTTCCGGATGTGTATATTATTGTTGCCAGATCCGATCCCTTTAGCTGTCTCAGGCGTGCATTCACCAAGGCCAATGATTCTGAATTATCGCCCATGGTGATGAAGTCGTCAAAGAAGATTGAGGTCTTGTCCTCGGGCTTTAGCACCACGTTTTTGTCAAACACCACTATAGTTTTCAACAAATCACTCTCTTGCTGCACCTTATAGGCATTATTGTATTGAAACTGCTCGCCCACAAAAAGTATTTTGATAGACGCATCGTTCACTATATACTCTACCTGCGAAGGCGATGAAGTAGCATACATGGGCACCATTACAGCCCTGTTTGCATAAGCCGCGAAGTCGGTAATCAAGTATTTACCCATATTCTGAGAGTAGATGCCTATGTTATCTTCGGGCATTATGTCTATCTCTGCCATTGCTTGGGCAGCACTCATTACTGCTACTGAAAAATCACTCCACGACAAATTTGTCCATCTGCCTTTTGATGTTTGATACTTCAATGCAGTCTTATTCTTATACTTTTTTGCTTGATTGTGAACTAGATCACCTAAATGAATATATCCCATGTAATATTTATTTTTCAGTTCAAAGTTAACCTAAATATCAGAGAATAAGGCAAAAGACATCATGTATTTTCATTCACAAAAGAGATTAAATACATTACGTTTCCCTATTTTTGGCTTAACAATCTATAAACTTGGAACTTAATTAACTACACTTAACGTCATAAAATACACATCAAATCAACAATAATATTATTTTTGCTTCAAAATATGAAAAAGATTTTCAAAATATACATTCTTCTTAGTCTTGTCTTTGTGGCGAAGGCACTATCTCAAGAATATTATGCAGACAACAAAAAGTCTGCATCACAAACCAACACCCTATACTTAATGCCCAACGTGTATCCGGCCGTGATAATAGATGGAGACACAGTAGCTTGCATGGGGCTGCGAGACTTTGTTAAGTACTCGCCACTAAGATTTGTGAGCAATAAGCAACAAACCGAATACACCAGACTAATCAGGGATGTGAAGAAAACTTTACCATACGCCAAAGAGATTGCCAGAATAATAACCGAAACATACGAATACATGGAAACATTGCCCGACGATAAGGCAAGGCAAAAACATCTGAACAGGATGGAAAAATATCTCTATGACGAATATAAGCCCAAGATGAGCAGACTCACCAGATCGCAAGGACAATTATTAATAAAACTGGTGGATAGAGAAACCAACTCTTCGTCATACCACATCGTTGACGCATTTATGGGCACCGGCAAGGCCGTAACTTACAACTTCTTTGCCAGCTTGTTTGGCAACAGCCTAAAGAAAAGATACAACCCCTTTGGAGACGACCGCATGACCGAGCGCGCTTGCGTTTTGGTGGAACAGGGCGTGATATAATTAATCGCAATATATATTATATATAAGGTGTAGGTGGTTCTTACTATCTTCAAAAACTCCATAAAGAACATTCCGTACAAACATATTTCCCCACTTTTCGTACACAATTTACTGCTCGTGAATTGTTAAATTCCATTTTTCATACTCAATTTCACACATGTGAAAGGCAATATATAATTTGCTTTCCTTCATTTCACAAATGTGAAAGTCAATATATAATTTGTTTTCCTTCATTTCACAGATGTGAAACAGAGAAAACAGACCCGAATGGAGCATTTAACAAACCATATTAACGTTCTACAACTACAAATCTGTTAATAAACATATATGAACCACACCATTCAGTTTGATTTCGTACCCATCACACATATTTTGGGTAGTATTCAGAGCGGAATGGACTATTTCACATTTGTGAAAGTTAGGATACAAAAAGTTTTCCTACTTTCCACATTTGTGGAAATGACAAAACAGGTCAATTTAGTTAATAAAATTAACATAAAACAGCCGAAATCGATATTAATAAAACTAAAACCACTTATTATTGACACCACCCGGGGCGATATTCTACTCTCCACAAACGATATTCACTCCAAATAAAATTATATCTTACATTTCACATTTGTGGAAAGTAGTAAAACGAAAGGAATAT
>CAZSKF010000175.1:0-3399 GCA_964607405.1 uncultured Proteiniphilum sp.
ACTTGTTCCACATCCATGGGATGCAATGGACGAAGACCTAAAAGTTGGTGATATTGTTAAAGGTAAAGTGGTTGTAATTGCTGATTATGGCGCATTTGTTGAAGTAGCTCCCGGAGTAGAAGGACTAATCCACGTATCTGAAATGAGCTGGACTCAACACCTACATAGTGCACAGGACTTTGTGAAAGTAGGCGAAGAAGTAGAAGCTGTTATCTTGACATTAGAACGCGAAGAAAGAAAAATGTCACTAGGTATCAAACAACTTAAGCCAGATCCATGGGAGAATATCGAAGAGAAATATCCTGTAGGTAGCAGCCACACTGCAACTGTACGTAACTTCACTAACTTCGGTGCATTTGTCGAAATCGAAGAAGGAGTTGAAGGTTTGATCCACATTTCTGACCTCTCATGGACTAAAAAAATCAAACACCCAAGCGAAGTAACTGAAATTGGTGCTCCAATTGAAGTTCAAGTATTGGAAATAGACAAAGACAATCGTCGTCTAAGCTTAGGACACAAACAACTGGAAGAGAACCCATGGGATGTTTTTGAAACAATATTCACTCCAGGTTCAGTACATGAAGGAACTGTAGTAGAGTTTGTTGATAAAGGCGCTCTTATCTCATTACCTTACGGTGTTGAAGGATTCTCAACTCCACGTCATTTGGTTAAAGAAGATGGCTCACAAGCACAAGTTGAGGATAAATTAGAATTCAAAGTTATCGAGTTCAACAAAGATGCAAAACGTATCATTGTTTCTCACAGCCGTGTTTATGAAGATGTTCAAGGTGGTGGATCTGACGATAGCAAAAAAGGTGGCAAACGCACTAAAAGAGACGATCAACCAAACGTAACTCTACCATCTGTAGAGAAAGCTACTCTAGGTGATATCGAAGAGTTGGCAGCTTTAAAAGAGCAGCTTAACCAAAAAACTCTTGATGCATTGAATAAAAAAGAAGATAGCAAAGAAGACTAATCTAGCGAGCTTCTAATAAATATATTGAAGAGATGTCTATATTTAGGCATCTCTTTTTTTGTGCTCAAAAGTATATGTGCTACTTAAGTGTTCTAAACACTTATGATGGAAGTAGAGCGTATGTTTTATAGGATATTCTGCCTTGCCGTGAAGAATGAAGGCATAGTGTTGTTTTAAGCGACTGCCCTGGTTTATTGGCAAATAAGGGTGCGTGTGATGTAATTAGGTCCAGAGAAGAAGAGGCAGTCATGAAAAAGGGATGTGCACTAATCGTGCACACCCCTTTGATAATAAATGAAAAATGTGGTCTCTTCAATTATTTTTCTGCATATGTCATTCTCCAATTATTTTGAGAGCTAACTAGTTGTCCCTCCTCACTATTGAAATAATAGAATTTGACTGACAGAGACTTGTTGTCTGAGTTTAAGAATCTATCTCTTATATAGCGCATGTCAACAGACGTAACATCAACAATGTCTCTTTCTGTTGCACCTTCCTTTGGATCACCTGACAAGTTTAGACGAATGTCAACCTCCACCAAGCTAGGATTGTTTTCGTTTGGCTCTCTCAGATAAAATGAAAGAAATGGCTTTTCGCCTTCTTTTCCCTTATATGAATATTCAAATAACCAAAAGTCGTCAAACCAAAGCCCAAACTCATCATATGCTGGGTTTTTAATTTGTGTAATAGGAGTACCGCGGAACTCAGGATTTTGATTATGCGTATCTAAGAATGATCTGCTCAAATCAATAGGATCTCCACTTACGACAACTTTGTAAGCTGATCCGTCACCGATTGGTGCCATTCCATAATCTTCATCCCAGCTATACGAAATTATTTTAAATGTCTTTGGTTCCATCAAGCTAAGTCTTTCGTTACTTATAACTCTACCTGACAGTGTTTTGCCAAATGTTGAGAAACCATGGCTATCAATAAACACAATTGAGGTTTCCACAAAATTTTGACTGCCTGTATTTAAGCACGATGTCATTGTCAACCCGAAGGTTAGTACTGTAAGAAATAAAAAAATCTTTTTCATATTTATGTTTGTTATTAAAATTATTAAAACTTAAATTTAATACCTGCATTCAGGTCAAGCATTATTTTTTTGTCAGAATATATTGTTTTGTATTCATAATTTTTAGCATCAAAATAATATGCCCCTCCAATTTTAGCATAAATGTTGAACCCTTTATATATAGGATATGACGCACCTATTCCTGCATCAATCGAAAGTTGAGGATTCTTAAGGCTAATATTTGTGGATATATAACCTTCAGAGTTGCCTACATAATCATTCATGTTTCCTTCATCCTTGCCCCTATACACTCCGTGAATATCTTTTTCAATCATTCCCCCAATAGAAGCGAATAAGCCAAGCTTTCCAATTTCCACAAATTGATAATTGAAGTGAAGTGGTATGCCTAAGAAGTGAAATTGTTGATTCTCCTCGTTTGTATATCCTGTGCTACTATTTATTGTCTCAGAATATAGGTAGGTGTAAACTAATCCTGTCTCAATAGAAAGTCTATCTATTATATTTTTAGATACAGTTACACCAAATGAATATGGTTGTGAGTGTATCATTTTAGAATTGTTTTTTCCCACATTTGTATTTGGCAGCAGCATATTATTGGCATCAGCGCTAAGATTGTTTTTTGATCCTGCGCTCAGATAAGCCTCTTGTTTTATGCTTTCATCAGAAGATGATAAGCTACGAAGTCGCATAGGGCTATTTGCAGTTTTTTGCGAAGACGTTAAACCTCCGCTTGCATTTAAGGCAAGCATTAGTTTTTTGTTATGTTTGTTAGTTGCACCGGTTTCGTCTTCTTCTATAAACTCAAAACTGTTAGCCTCCTGTAGTTCTTTAATTTTTCTTTCTATTTCAGATTGTGACAGCTTGGATTCCTTTTTATGAGATTCGTCATTATCTTCATTTTGTTGTGCATTTGCATTTGCTGTCTCAGCAGTTATTTCAGATTTGTCAGTTGGTAAATCGTGCTTATTAACTGCTACATTAGTCTTTGCCGACACTGCTGCCTTTGCTAAAGTTGAAGGTCTGTTATTCTCTACTGTGGATACCTGTTCAATATTGGCATTTGGAATATCATTTTGTTGAGTAATCTCTGCGACAATTTCCAGCGGACTGCTGATTTGAGTTGGCATATTTAAAAAGAATACACTGCTAATTAAAATTATTATCAAAGCTGCTGCTGACCCAATATACCAGTTTCGCTTAGCTATAAAAGCACGATTACTTTTGTCCATAGATTCCTCAATTGCCTCCCATCCATCTATTGGAGGAAGAGCATTAAAATCGCCGAACATATCGTTTAGCTGCTTCTTATATATTTTATCTTTATCTATTTTCATAAAGTTCATTATAAATATTCTTTTTTCAGAATAGATTGCACCCTCTTTTG
>CAZSKF010000176.1:0-3279 GCA_964607405.1 uncultured Proteiniphilum sp.
TCAAACAGAATTTTGTTTCTTAACGTGAAGACATAATATTTTCTTAACGTGAAATATGTGAGGCCGATCTGGACCTACCATTCACGTACCATACACGTACAGCATGTTCTTCGAAATTTGTAATTCTTAATTCGTCATTGAATTAATCACTACGTGTTCGCCAGGGGCGAAAACATTATTGGCATTAATCACTGAAATGGGTCCGCCCCTACGGGTGGGGTGATGATACGTATATCGTTTATTTGCCGTGTATCGGTTAACATTCACGTTTGTAATATCATGATACGCGTGTTCGCCCGTGGCGGAATCATTAAATTAATCATTAATTACACCAATCACTAATCACTAATTATATAAATCACTATATTTGTGTAATACAAAAAAAGAAGTGATATGGATGCAAACAAAAATATAGACACAACCGAGCTGAGAGAGCTTCATGCACAGCTGTATGGTTTTTTGCGTCATGACTGGAGCATCAAGACGGTGCACAGCATAAAAAGAATATTATATAAATATATATCGGAGTGTGAGGACAAAGAGCAGGCAATAAAAATGCTGACGCTGGAGATGCGCACTGCCATTATTGCGATTGAGGAGATTGGACTGAAGCAGCCCACAGTGTGTGCCATTTTGCTGTATCATCCGGTGCTGAATAATCAGAGCGACATGAAAAACGTGAAGCGATTGTTTGGCGAGGAGGTTGATAATATTTTGCGGGGACTAATCACGGTGAGCAAATTTAGCGATAAGCTCACGGCAGTGGAGTCGGAGAATTATATTAAGCTGCTGATTTCGATTGCGGAGGATATTCGTGTGGTGTTTGTGCTGATTGCACAGCAACTGCAACTGATGCGTGATGCCAAGAGGCTGACCCAGCAGGAAAGAACAGCCCTTTCGGTGGAGTCGATATATCTGTATGCGCCATTGTCGCACCGCTTGGGTTTGTACAAAATAAAGTCGGAGCTGGAGGATTTGTCCCTCAAATATACCGACCGTGAGACGTACGATTTCATTGCCCGCAAGCTGAACGAGACAAAGAGATCGAGGGATAAATATATCAACGATTTTATTGATCCGGTGAAACAAATTCTCGATAAGACCGGCTTGCAATACGACATCAAAGGGCGTACAAAGTCCATTCATTCCATCAACAATAAACTGAAGAAACAGAAAATTGAGTTTGAAAATATATACGACCTTTTTGCAATTCGTGTGATACTGGAATCGCCCGAGGAGCTGGAAAAGGCGCACTGTTGGCAGGTTTATTCCATCATTACGGATATGTATCAGCCCAACCCAAAGAGGCTGAAGGACTGGCTCTCGATTCCCAAAAGCAACGGGTATGAGTCGCTACACATCACGGTGATGGGTCCCAACTCGAAATGGGTGGAGGTGCAAATTAGAACGCGCCGCATGGATGAAATTGCCGAGCGGGGACTTGCAGCCCACTGGAAATATAAGGGCGTGAAGGGCGAATCAACTTTGGATAGTTGGCTGACCACCCTGCGCGAATCTATTGAGGACAAGGATAGCGATATTGCTGAAAAGCTTGGCGACTTCAAACTGGATCTTTACGACGAAGAGATATTTGTGTTTACGCCCAAGGGTGATTTGATGAAGTTGCCGAAGGGTGCCACGGTGCTGGATTTTGCGTTTGCAATTCACACAAAGCTTGGCTCAACGTGCGTGTCGGGAAGGGTGAACGGAAAGAATGTACCTATAAAATATGTGCTAAAGAGTGGCGACCAGGTGGAGATTAACACCTCGGCGCAGCAGTCCCCAAAGCAGGATTGGCTGACCTTTGCCGTGACATCAAAGGCACGGGCAAAGATTAGGCAGTTGCTCAAAGAGGAGGAAAGCAAGCAGGGCGATATTGCGAAAGAGACGCTGATGCGGAGGATGAAAAACCGCAAAATTGAGCATGACGATTCGCAGTTGATGCAGCTGATTAAGAAATTGAAATACAAAACGGTTACCGATTTTTATGCGGACATTGCTCGGGAAAAAATTGATGTAAACTGGGTGATAGATCAATACCTGGAGATGGGTCAGAAGGAGGCGGCACAGCGTGAGCAATTTGCCGGAACCAGTGCCGATCAGTTTGTATTGCGTGAGCAAAAGGACGACCTAAAGAGCAGTGACGAGTTGATTTTGGATCAAAACCTAACAGGCATTGATTATAAGTTGGCCAAGTGCTGCAACCCCATTTATGGTGATGATATCTTCGGGTTTGTATCGTCGCAGGGCATCAAAATTCACCGTACCAATTGCCCAAATTCCAACGATTTATTCTCCCGTTTTGGATACAGGGTTATCAAGGCGCGCTGGTCGGGCGAGGGCTCCGGCTCTACGTACGTCACCACCCTGCGCATCATTGGCAATGATCAGATTAATATTGTATCAAACCTAATCTCCATCATTTCCAAGGAAAATGGCGTCACCATGCGTTCCATTTCTATCGATTCTAACGACGGCCTTTTTCAGGGCAACATCTCCGTTATGCTCGCCAACACCTCCATGTTGGAGCAATTGATCAAGAAATTAAAAGCAGTAAAAGGGGTAAAATCAGTTACACGATTGAATTAATGGTTTCGCCATGGGCGAACACGTAATGCCAATAATGATTAATGTTTAATTGCTTGTTCTTCGATTTCTGTTTGATACTTGCATCACGGTTATATATCCTTTTGTGAATATCCGTATATTTCGTTTGCTTCTATCTTTTGTCTTGATACAAAAGAAACAAAAGATCAAGGCTGCACAAATTTCACTAAAAATATTATGCCTTCACTAAAACAAAATAAACTCGCTACGCTCAAACAGAATTTTGTTTCTTAACGTGAAGACATAATATTTTATTAACGTGAAATATGTGAGGCCGACCTGGACCTACCATTCACGTACCATCCTTATTCTTCGACATATTCTTCGTTCTTCGTAATTAAATTAATCACTGAACACTACTGGTATTAATAATTATTTTCCGAGGTTTCTATCTTTTGTCTTGATACAAAAGAAACAAAAGATCAAGGCTGACACAAATTTCACTAAAAATATTATGCCTTCACTAAAACAAAATAAACTCGCTACGCTCAAACAGAATTTTGTTTCTTAACGTGAAGACATAATATTTTCTTAACGTGAAATATGTGAGGCCGATCTGGACCTACCATTCACGTACCATAAATTTGTCGATTGATTTTTAGTATCGAAGAATATGCTGTAGGTGAATGGTAGGTCCCTGACTGACCTTAATTAATATTGCGTTAAGAAAAC
>CAZSKF010000177.1:0-3250 GCA_964607405.1 uncultured Proteiniphilum sp.
TTCAAAACGGGCATACCGTAGATGGGAGTGTCCACCGCATTTCTTGCAGCAGGGTTCAAAACATCATTGGCACCAATAACTATTACTGCATCAGAGTTTTTGAATTCCTCATTAATAGCATCCATTTCATATAATTGTTCGTATGGCACATCTGCCTCAGCAAGCAATACATTCATATGCCCCGGCATCCTTCCTGCTACGGGATGAATAGCATATTTCACCTCTGCGCCGTTTGCTTCAAGCTTGTCTGCCAGTTGTTTTACCTGATGTTGTGCTTGCGCAAGAGCCATTCCGTAGCCAGGAACAATTATAACCGACTTTGCATTTTGCAATATTTGACCAGAGTCTTTTTTGTTTGAAACAGTGCTCTTTGTTTTTTCTTTAGCTATTGTGCCTTGAGTCGTTTTTGTTGGTTTCTTAGCCGCTACTGAAGTCTTTCCCGTTAGAATGTCTAACAGACTTCTATTCATTGATCTGCACATTATCTGCGTTAAGAATAAGCCAGAAGCACCAACAATACCTCCTACTGATACCAGCAGAATATCCCCAATGGCCATACCGGCAATAGCTCCTGCCACACCACTAAGTGAGTTTAATAACGAAATGGTTATAGGCATGTCTGCACCACCAACTCTTATTGAGAAAGCGTATCCAAACAAAGTGCTTATTCCTAAACTAATCACAAATATAATTGCCAGATCGGCTTGGTAATTAATCACTTTGCCTAAAAATGCAGTAATAATTACCGAGGCTATTAGTAGCAATATGCTGATATTAAGTACTGAAGAGTGTGATTTCCAAATAATCGGTCGCTGTGGAAGTAGTTTGTGTAATTTTCCGGCAGCTACTAAACTCCCAACAAAAGTAATTATACCAATAATAATAGCCAGAACAGCAGTAACATTAGAGAATACAGGATAAAATGAATTTATGCCAATGCCAAGGAGAGATAAAGCTCCCACCAATGCTGAAGCCAAACCTCCGATACTATTGAGCAATGCAACCAACTGGGGCATTTCAATCATTTTGACCCTCATGGCTAACATGCTTCCAATAATAGAGCCAATTATAATATAGATGTAGATGCTAGTTACGTCAATTATTTCATTGAATAAAAGTGTAATAATGATTCCTGCAAGCACACTGACTGCACTGATGAAGTTTCCCATCACAGCAGTCTTTACACGACTCATCATCGATATTCCTACTAATACTAAAATTGAAAGTATAGTACAGATAATTAAGTATATAGTTGCTGTCATATCATTATTTCTTTTTCTTCTTATTAAACATTTTGAGCATTCGATGTGTAACACCAAATCCGCCCACCACATTTACTGTTGCGGCAATAATTGCAATACCTCCAAGTATTTGTGCTAATATAGTATTTTGATTAGCGCTAATCATTGCAATTCCCACAGCTGCAATTGCTCCCAAAATGGTTATGCCTGATAATGCATTCATCCCTGACATGAGAGGGGTGTGTAGCAAACTAGGGACGTTTTTTATAATAAAATATCCAACCAGTGTTGCTACAATAAAAATTAGAATTAAGTATATAGGGTTCATGTTTGATCTTCTTTTAATTTTTATAATCCCATTGCTTCCCGGGTTCCTTCGTGAACAATCTCTCCATTATTAGTAACAAGAATAGAGCGCGTTATTTCATCATCCAAGTTCAAATAAATCTTACCATCTTTGGTCAAGAATTTAACAAGATTATAAACGTTGTTGGCAAACATCCACGTTGAACTAGTGGGCAAAAGTCCCGGGATATTTTTAATTCCTTGTATGCTTACGTTGTGTTGTTTTGTTATTTGTCCCGGAACCGTCATTTCGCAGTTTCCGCCTTGGTCTATAGATATGTCAACAATAACGCTTCCGTCTTTCATCTTTTTAATCATCTCCTCAGTGATTAATATAGGTGCTATTTTACCGGGAATTAGTGCACTACAAAAAACAATATCCATATCAGTTATTACTTCTGCAATTTTCTCTCGTTCTTTTTCCAGCCATTCTTCCGGCAGCTTTTGTGCGTAGCCTCCCTTGCCCACTGCAAGCTCTTCGGGAATTCCTAAGTCTATTTGTTTTGCACCCAAACTACCTGCTTGTTCGTTTCCTGCCGGTCTGATATCCATTGCATAAGTTACAGCTCCAAGCCTTCTGGCAGTAGCCAATGCTTGAAGTCCTGCTACTCCGGCACCAATAACCAAAACCTTTGCCGGTTTTAGCATACCCACGGCGGTAAACATTTGTGGCATGAAAATAGATAGTTCGTCGGCAGCCATAATTATTCCTTTATATCCTGCGCAAGTGCTCATTGATGTTAACGCATCCATGTTTTGTGCTCTTGAGATTCGCGGAATGCTGTCTAATGTCATTGATGTAATTCCATTTTCGGCAAGCTTCTTCACCATATCGTGGTTTACGGGCGAAGCAGGGTGAATAAACGTGATGAGATATTGACCTTTATGCATCATATCTACCTCATGTTTTTTGTGAGTTTCGTTAAATAATGGCTCTTTGACTTTTAGGATAAGGTCGGATTTGTCAAATAGTTCTTGTGCATCATTAATGATTTGTGCGCCTGCTTCACGATACAGGTTGTCGCTGTAAAAAGCTCCCTCTCCTGCACCGGCTTCAACAAGTACTGAAGCGCCGTCTTGAATAAATTTTTTTACGGTTTCTGGGGTTGCAGCTACTCTTGCCTCACCCTTCATGATTTCTTTAGGAATACCTACTGTCATAGCTAATAATATAATTTAAAGGTTGTGTGATTTCTTGCGTGTTTATCTATCGATGTTTTACATTGTTAGAATAAATAGAAGTCGCAAACAAAAATAATGTAAAAAAATGACATAACGATAGCTTGAAGTGAATAAAAAGCAATAACTGTATGTTTAATAAAAACTTATTAAACACTCTTTATGTCAAATTATTTCTATTTGTTGAGAATAAGTGCTATTTTTGTGGCATATATATAATATAAAGTACATTAATTTTTTAAATTTCAAGAATATGGTAAGTTACAAAGAATTGGGTCTTGTAAACTCAAGAGAAATTTTCAAAAAAGCTTTTGAAGGCGGATATGCAATTCCTGCATTCAACTTCAATAACATGGAGCAGCTTCAAGCTATTGTTTCAGCTTGTGTTGAAACTAAATCTCCGGTGATCTTGCAAGTTTCTAGTGGTGCACGTAAGTATGCAAACCAAACATTACTTCGCTATATGGCGCAAGGTGCGGTGCAAT
>CAZSKF010000178.1:0-3241 GCA_964607405.1 uncultured Proteiniphilum sp.
TCTACCGTTTCAAAGATCCAAACAACCTGATGCTGGGACTTGGATATAGATTTAATGCAAGATGATAAGATAACAAATCATGAGTAGTTTGTTATTTTTATTATTACATTTGCGATATAATCATCACAAAACAGACTTTATCATGAACAAATCAAATGTAACAACCGCAAGGCTATTGTCTTTTGCAGCAATACTTGTATTAATACTATTCGCTAGTTGCACAACCACCCGCAAAACGGTTTCTCCTTATGCTTGGCAATCAAAGGTGAACGAAATAGAGGATGCCATACAATCACTCCCTCATGAATATCTGCCTGTGGGCTTTGGATCGGAAGTTATTAATGACATAATAGTAACAGGGCGACGATCAAACGATGTGGGCGGATATGACACTCTTATGGACAATGATCCGGCAACGTATGCCAATTTTGTGTTTCAGGATTCACTTGGAAATTATATTGACTTTGTGCTAAAACGAAAAGAGAAGACTGACATCAGGGGCAATAAATATATATACAATATTGAGGTAGCTCAATGCAACTGTAGCGATCGTAATATTTTTTATTATATATGCTCGCCAAGTGGCATTGTGCAGTCGGCCACGTTAATAGCTCCCGATCAGAAGTCTGTATTTTATGATTGGACAAAAATAGGGCTGATAGGTGTGGGAGCTGTTGTAGTTTCGGCTATTATTGTAGAAGCTAAGGTTAGTTCACTCGAACCCCCAAGGTTAACCTACCCATAACTAGGTTAGCAAATAAACCACATTCGCATGAACAAAAGAGGAGCATAAACGCTAATAACTATATGAAAAAAATCCTCATCATTTACTTTGCAATTCTTATTGCACACACATCTTTTGCACAAACTTTAGGCAGCATATCAGGCACTGTGAAAGACAAGAACACACAGGAAGAGCTGATAGGTGTAGCACTCAAATTTTCAGGACAGGAAACATTCGTTATCGTATCTGACGAGAATGGAGCCTTCTCGCTTAAGATACCAGTGGGCAAGTATAACCTGGAGACATCCCACTTGGGATATTTGCCATACAATATTTTCAATATTAACCTCAGCTCGGGCAATGCACAGATTCTGCAAATTGAACTTGACGAAAAGAGTCAGGAACTGCAAGAGGTGGTAATTAGCGCAGGCAAATCGGCTTTGGCAACTGATATGATTACGCCATTGGCCACGCAGCGACTAACTTCGGAAGAGGTGAAAGCAAATCCGGGTGGCAATTTTGATGTATCAAGAGTTATACAGGTTTTGCCGGGAGTATCCGGTGGAACCACTCCCAACAGAAACGATATCATAGTAAGAGGAGGAGGACCCAGCGAAAATGTATATTATCTGGATGGAATAGAAATACCTGTTCTTAATCATTTTCAAACACAAGGGGCTAGTGGTGGTGCAACAGGCATACTAAACGTTTCGTTTATTCAAGACCTGCAATTAACCTCATCGGCTTTTAATAGCAAATATCATAATACATTAGCATCAACCATCGTTGTGACTCAACGAAATGGCAATCCCAACCAATTGAGTGGAAACGTGCGCCTGTCAGGAAGCGAATTTGCCGCAATGCTGGAAGGACCATTAAGCAAGAAAACCACATTCATGGTTTCGGCAAGGCGATCTTACTTGCAATTTTTATTCAAACTACTAGACCTACCCATCCGACCCGACTATTACGACTTTCAGTATAAAGTGAACCACAAGATTGATAATAGAACAGAACTAACATTTATAGGATTGGGGGCAATTGATAACTTCAAGCTTGCCGTTCCCAAAAACAGTGATGCAGAAAATGAATATATCACCCGTGCCAATCCTCTTATCAAACAGTGGAACTACACCGTGGGCGCAACACTTAAAAGGCTTGTAAGTAATGGATACTACACTGTGGCCGTAAGCCGCAACACCTTCTTTAATGGAGCAGACAGATACGAAGACAATGCAAACAAACAAGGGAATAAGCTCTATGAACTAAACAGCCACGAAACTGAAAACAAATTGCGCTTTGACATGAATAAGTATATTAATGGCTGGAAAAGTAGCTACGGAGCTGATGTACAGTATGCACAATATGATGCTGATATATTAAATGTGGTTTCGCCCAATGTTACTGTTACAAGCCAATCGGCTATAGACTTATTTAAGTTTGGAGCCTACGGACATGTTTCTAAATATTTATTGGGCGACAAGCTACTTATTTCGGGTGGTGCCAGGGCAGACATTAATACATTTACTGATAGTGGACTAAACCCACTAAGATCATTATCTCCGCGCATATCATCATCATACAGCATTAATAATCAGTGGAACATATCCGCGTCAGTTGGCAGTTACTACAAGCTTCCGGTATATACAATGCTTGGGTTTGCCGACAACAATGGCACATTAGCCAATAAAGATTTGAAGTATATAAACTCCATTCACTATACAATAGGAACAGAATTTGCACCCAAAAACAGCCTACGATTCACGCTCGAAGCATTTTATAAAGATTATAACGACTATCCCGTGTCATCCACCAGCGGAATATCATTTGCAAATATAGGTACCGACTATTCGGCAGTGGGTGGAGACAAATACACATCTGTGGGCAAAGGCAGGGTGTATGGACTAGAGGCCTACGTGCAGCAAAAGCTGATAAACAAAATATTTTATCTTGCCAGCGCAACGGTATATAAATCAGAATTTGCAGGGATTGACAACAACTATAGACGCTCAACATGGGATTATGGATTTATATTCTCAACCACGCTGGGCTACAAGTTTAAAAACAATTGGGACGTGGGCGTGAAATACAGAATTGCGGGCGGGCAACCCTATACACCGTTTGACATGGCTAAGTCAACAGCCACTTATCTATCAGCCGGAAAGGGAACGTACGACTACTCGCAACTAAACAATAAGCGATTGCCTCTATTCAATCAGTTAGACTTAAGAATTGACAAGAAACTAAACTTCAAGTCGGTTAGTCTTAATTTATTTGCCGACCTTCAAAACGTGTTGCTCTACAAAGCTCCTTTGTTGCCAAAATTCACATTCGAAAGACTGGACGACAACTCAGGATTTAAAACTACAGACGACCAACCAATAAAGCCTGATGGAAGCAATGCCACTCCCCTGATTCTTGAACAGAGCAGCGCAAATGTAGTTCCATCTATCGGCTTCATTTTTGAGTTTTGATATATTTAATACAAGATTATTTATTGCAATATAAATCTCTCAT
>CAZSKF010000179.1:0-3181 GCA_964607405.1 uncultured Proteiniphilum sp.
CTACGGTGAGTGTCCGAAGAATAGATTTGTTAATGACAAGTATGGTAAGCCGGGGTTGAACTATTTGTGTCAAGGATACTATAAGTTTTTTAGCCATGTAGCACCATATATGGACTTCATGAAGTATGAACTGATGGCTAAGCGACCACCAGCAAATGTGATGGAGTGGTCTAAGAATGGTATGAAGCCTTATAGATAAATAAAATGATAGGAGTGTATTTCGATATACTCCTATTTTTTATTAGAGGTAACTTAATTTGTTTTTTTATTGATTGGTTTTTATTTAATTTATTTGAATTTTTACCTCTTTTACTAAATATAATATCTTAGCCATGACATTTTGACTCATCATTATATTTTTAGATCATCAGCTATGAATTATCTTTTCGTTTATGATATAAATAATTTAGGCATATGACAACCTTTTCCATCTAAATAAATGTACTTCATGTTCATTAACTCGTCGGAAATCATAATTCCATTTTACTTTGTAGGTATTTTTTAGTTAATTGTCTTAATTCCATTTTGCTTTGAGTCAATTCTAAGTAGGCATGTTTATACTTCGTATTATTTTGGCTCTTACAATTTGAATTATAACGATTTCCTAATTAATAGAGATACATCGTGAGTACAATTCTTTGTTATATAAAGTGTGACGCTCTTTAAAGAGTTCATTTTTAGAGGATATTTTTTTCAATTAGCAAACATGACTTCCTCAATGTTATTATAAAAAAAAGGCCGAACCACATTAATGTGATTCGACCTTTTGAAAATTTTAAAGCATCTTAGTTTTCTGCTTTTCTTGAAGAATAACTTATCTTCAGAGCATATGCTTTTCTAAGTGCTTGCTTAACGTCACTGATGTAGCTCATCCTAGTCTCTTCGTCAGCCTTAATTGATACAGTCATCAATTGTTGATCTGACTCACTCATGCTTGATTTTTCTTGAGCGATGTAGTCTTGGATGTCTTCTACTTCCGCAAACTTATCATTAAGCTGCATTTGAGTACCTGTTCCAAATTTAGCATCAGTTGGAGGACCAATATTGATGTATGTCACAAGTGACTTCTTTTCCAGTTTCTGTACTTCTGTAGCCGACGGTAATTTGATTTTTACCATTAATTCCTCCGAGCGCATGGTAGTTGTTACCATGAAGAAGAATAGGATGGCGAAAACCAAGTCGGGCATTGAAGAAGTATTCAATTCGGGCATTTCTCTCCCGCCGCTATCACTAAATTTTCCCATATTAATTATTTCCTCCTGAATAGTTTTTAGGTTCAGCCTCAGAGATTCTCTGTGGATACAACTTGTTTATTTGTTCCTTTTGCGGTTCAAGCAGGTCTTCATAGTCAGTATTAAAATACTTTCTAGCTGCTGCTTGTCGCAATTCGTTATAACCTCTTACCAATTCGTTTTGAACTGCAATATATGTTTTATAGCTTGCTGTTGCATCATTTCTAAGTGAAATCAAGTGTTGACTCGTTACAGGTACGATTCCTATAGGAGAATCAAACTCTTGTTCTTCAAGCTCAGGCAATAATGCACTATTACTAGTATTCAGTACAAACTCTTTAACTTTTTCTTTCAAGGCTACTTTGCCTCCTCTACCCAATAATTCATCTTGGTTTGAATACCATTCAGTTTGACCTTCAGAGGCAACCATTGTCTCATTGTTGAAGTTTACTGAAACAACAAGAAGATTTCTTTTTTGGATATCCATCTTCTGAACGTTTTCTTCATCTTGTGGTGGTGGCGGTAATCTACGTGCCAAACCACTGTCGGTATCCATACTGGAGACAAGCAAAAAGAAAGTAAGTAAAAGAAATGAAATGTCAGCCATAGAACCTGCGTTCAAGCCTGGTAATTTTCTTTTTGATTTTGCCATTTTAAATATTCTTTTATACTATGTTTATAATTCTCCTATTTTCTTTTGCTTAGTATAGGAGCAACAAAGATTGAAATCGTACTTAAAATAAGCATAAAGTACATGCTGTATAACCACATGTCTGTTATTTTGAGAGTCGTTGGGTTATTGTCGGAGCCTTCATATCCTGGGATATGTAATAATTCTCCACTTCCCAATGTGAATCCAATCCCTAAAATAGCAATCATTACAATCATTACTACTAAACTTCGTATTGCTCCTTTTGGATTTAATTTTAAGTTGTTTAAGAAGCCTATAATTGCAAATCCTATCAATACTACGATTGTTATAGCTAATAGTGCATATGACCAGTACAATAACAAATCTGTAAATGCGGGTTGTGACAAGTCTGCCACAACTTTGTTTTCAGGCGATACCTGACCTCCAAACAAGAATAATCCTATAACTGCTATAGTAACAACAATAGCAGATAGAAAAACCCAGCTGGAAATTTTTCGTATTTTTGTTACAGCCATAATAAATTATAGATTTTTGTGTTTAACGTTGTATTTTACTACTTGGTCTAATAGTGTAATAGACGCATCTTCCATTTTGTTTAGGATGTTCTCTAATTTAGATAGAAGGAAGTTGTAGAATATTTGTAGGATAAGAGCTACGATAAGACCGAAAACGGTTGTAATCAAAGCAACCTTCATACCACCAGCAACAATTGTAGGGCTCATGTCACCTGCTCTTTGGATATCGTCAAATGCCATAACCATACCTACAACAGTTCCCAAGAAACCAAAAGATGGAGCTAGAGCGATAAACAATGTTACCCAAGATAAGTTCTTTTCTAAAAGTCCACTTTGTACACCACCGTAAGAAACGATTGAGCGTTCAACAGCGTCAGGTCCTTGATCTAGTCTAAGTAGTCCTTGGTAAGCAATAGATGCGATTGGGCCACGAGTGTTTCTTGCGATTTCTTTAGCTGCCTCAACATCACCTCTGTCTAGAGCTTCACCTAGGTTATTAAGTAAAGTTTTTGGATTTACATCTGCCAAGCTCAAATAGAAAATTCTTTCTAGAGCAAATGCTAAACCAAGAATAAGAGTTAGTGCGATAGGAGCCATAAAACCAGCGCCACCCTCGATAAATTTAATTTTTAGTGCTTGATGAAAACCACCTGCTTCAAATTCTGAAATAGCGGCACCAACCTCAGCTGTAGCATCTTGTGCTAATAATACCATTGGCAATCCAACTGTCATTAGACCGAAGATTGCTAAAATTGCAAATAACTTTTTCATTGTGTGTTCAA
>CAZSKF010000180.1:0-3130 GCA_964607405.1 uncultured Proteiniphilum sp.
TTATGGGAATTGTGTTTGAACTTCCTCTGGTATTTTGGTTATTATCAAATCTGGGACTTGTGTATAAGTCGTTCTTTAAAAAGTTTCGCCGTCATGCAATTGTGGCATCTATGGTATTGGCCGCATTTATCACGCCGTCGGGTGATCCGTTCTCGCTATTTGTGGTAACTATTCCTATTTATATGCTATGGGAGCTGAGTGCAATCGTGGTACAAAAAGATCCTCCTGAGGATGAGGAGGATGATTTGCCTGTGGTGTATGACTAAAAGACAGTAATTATTATCGATTGATTACTGTCTTTCCAAAAGGCGTAAAGGCTAATCTCATTAGCTTGAAATGCTGATTGCCAAAGGGTATACCTATAATGGTGATGTAGAATAAAAGCCCAAATCCTAAATGGGTTAAGGCAATAGGTATGCCTCCCACAAAGAACCATATAATATTCATAATAAAAGATAGGCAGCCAGAAGCGGATTTGCTTTTTATCACTCGTTTATTGAATGGAAAAAGAGCAACTTCGGCCAGCTTTAGGCTTTGAAGCCCAAAGGGTATGCCTACGATGGTAACCATCATGACTACACTAGAAAGAACGTACTCGATGGCAATAAAAATGCCACCGAATACCATCCATATTATACTTCCGAAAGTTCTCATCGCATTGCTATTACTTCTATTTCTACCATGCAATTAAGTGGCAATCCTTTGGCTGCAATTGCTGAGCGCGCTGGGAATGTTCCTTCAAATTGTTGTGCATATACTTCATTCATATCTGCAAAGTATGACATGTCGCCTAAGAACACTGTAGTCTTAACGATATTGTCAGTTGTTAATCCTGCTTCTGTCAAGATTGCTTTGATGTTTTTAAAACATTGTTGAGCTTGTTCTTTTACTCCACCCGGCACTAGTTGGCCAGTAGCAGGATCCATTGGTGTTTGCCCGGAGATAAATACCATTCCGTTTACCTCAACCGCTTGGCTATATGGGCCAATGGCTGCAGGTGCATTTGTAGTTGAAAATACTTTTTTCATTTTATATTGTTATTAAGTTGTTAATAATATTGTTACTCTAATCCTCTTTGTCTTACCACCTCATATATCATTACGCCTGCTGCTACAGATACGTTGAGCGACTGGATATTGCCAAACTGTGGTATCTTGACCAACTCATCACATATGCGAATAATTTCATTTGACACGCCTACGTCTTCTGCTCCCATCACTATGGCTACGGGATCGGTATATGTAGCTTGGGTGTGAAGATTTGCTGCCTTTTCGGTGGCACTAACCACTTTTATTCCACTGTTTTTGAGAAATGTCACTGCTTCTTTCAAGCTATTTTCGCGACACACAGGTATGGTATGCAAGGCTCCGGCTGATGTTTTTACAGCATCTGCATTGACTGATACGCTACCACGTGAAGGAATAACTATAGCATCTACACCTGCCACTTCGCATGTGCGGGCAATGGCTCCAAAGTTGCGAACGTCTGTCAAACCATCTAGCACCAGAATGAATGGGTTTTTACCCTGTTCATACAGAAATGGAACTATCTGCTCTAACTTGTGGTATGTGACTGCCGAAGTGAATGCTAGTACACCTTGGTGATTTTTGCGCGTGATGCGGTCAATACGCTCCACGGGCACCTTTTGCATGGGTATGTCATAATACTTCAGCACTTGCTGCAATTCTTTGAAAAGCTCACCTGTTAGTTCACGCTTTACAAGAACCTTATCGATATCTTTTCCGGCTTCTGCCGCTTCAATAACGGCACGGATGCCGAAGATCATATCCTTATCTCTCATTTATATATATTTGTTTTGTTGTTATTTACTTGTTGGTGCTGAGCATTACTCTTGCATTTTCTATTGCTTGGGTGGTAGTTTGAGCACCGCTTAGCATACGTGCTATCTCTTCCACTCGTTCCTCATCAGTTAGCTTTCGCATAAATGTGGCTGTGCTGTGGTCGGTATCTTCTTTATAAACAATATAGTGTCCCGACCCTTTTGCTGCTATTTGCGGAAGGTGTGATATGGTAACTACCTGCATCGCTGAGCCCATTTGTCGCATTATTTCACCCATCTTATCGGCTATTTCACCCGACGTGCCTGTATCTATCTCATCAAAAATAATAGTTGGTAGCGCTGCTGCTCCTGCCATCATTGACTTAAGGCACAGCATAAGGCGTGATATCTCACCACCAGAGGCTATTTGCGATACCGGACGCAACTCAACATTTTTATTAGCTGAGAACAGGAAGTTGACATTATCTTGCCCTGTTGCATCAGGATTGGCCTTCTTAGTTATATCGCATTTGAATTGGGCATTCATTATGCCCATATATTGCAGTTTGTCTTTTAGTGTACTTTCGATAGTTTGGGTTATTGATTTTCTTTTTTCAGAAAGTAGCGTGGCTTTGTTCTTCATTTCTTTATGAGAAACGTGAAGTTCTTTTTCGAGTTGCTCTATCTTATCATCAAGAGAGGTGATGTTTTGAAGGCTCTTGCCTATCTCTTCTCTTATTTGAATGAGCTCATCAATAGTAGATACTGAGTGTTTCTTTTGAAGTTCGTAGATAAGGCTCAGGCGCTCCTCCACCAATTGCTGGCGACTAGGATCGAAGTCAATTGATTCGAATAAATGGTCAGCTTCAGAAGAGATGTCTTTAAGCTCAATGTATGTGGACTTGGCTCGATCAGCCAGTTCTTTTGCTGCCGGAAATACTTCCTCTATGTTTCTGAATGAGTCTATTACATCTTTTATGGATCGTATAACGGAGCTCTCATCGCCCGATAGTACATTAGTTGCGGCAAATAGTGAAGATTTTATATCTTCGGAGTGAGTAATTGTTTCCAACTCTGCTTCAAGCCCTTCCTGTTCATCAGGCTGAAGATGCGCCGACTGGAGTGCATCCAACTGAAACTGAAGGTAATCCTCTTCTTCTTTATTTCTCTTGAAATCTTCCTGTGCTTGAGTCAACTCACGCTTAATAGTTGTATATTCATTGAATGCTTTTCGATATTCACTTCGTTCTTGTTTGGATTTAGACAGAATATCTACAACATTGAGTTGATAGAAATTATCATTAAGCGACAGGTTTTGATGCTGTGAGTGTATATCAATAAGCTTATCAC
>CAZSKF010000181.1:0-3090 GCA_964607405.1 uncultured Proteiniphilum sp.
ATTCCGCCCATTCCACCGCCCATAGGCATTTGTGGCATTGGCTCATCTTTCTTTATTTCAGTAATAACGCACTCGGTAGTTAAGAACATACCAGCTATAGAAGCTGCATTCTCCAAAGCTACACGAGATACTTTTGTTGGATCTATTACACCTGTTTCATACAAGTTCTCATACTTCTCGTTGCGTGCATTATATCCAAAGTCGCCTTTTCCTTCACGCACTTTTTGTACTACCACTGCACCTTCTTTTCCTGCATTCTGAACAATTTGACGAAGTGGCTCTTCGATAGCACGTTTTACTATCTCAACACCTGTCAATTCGTCATCATTTTCAGTTTCCAAGTTTTCCAATGCTTCTGCAGCACGGATGTATGCAACACCACCTCCTGGCACTGTGCCTTCTTCAACAGCTGCACGAGTTGCAGACAAAGCATCCTCAACGCGGTCTTTTTTCTCTTTCATTTCCACTTCTGATGGAGCACCTACATAAAGAACAGCTACACCACCTGCAAGTTTAGCCAAGCGCTCTTGTAGTTTTTCGCGATCATAGTCAGAAGTAGTTTTCTCAATTTGAGATCTGATTTGACTAATTCTGGCAGCAATTGCGTCTCTATCTCCATGACCATTTACAATAGTGGTGGTATCTTTATCGATAGTGATTTTCTCTGCGCTACCAAGCATCTCAAGAGTTGCAGTTTCTAGTGTCAATCCTTTCTCGTCAGAGATAACTGTTCCACCTGTCAAAATGGCAATGTCTTCAAGCATTTCCTTACGACGATCTCCAAATCCGGGAGCTTTAACGGCTGCTATTTTTAGAGAACCACGCAAGCGGTTAACCACCAAAGTAGTTAATGCCTCAGAGTCGATATCTTCGGCAATAATTAATAATGCTTTTCCTGTTTGAACGCTCTTCTCTAGAATTGGCAATAAATCTTTTATTGCAGAAATCTTTTTATCGTGAATCAATACAAGTGGCTCGTCATATTGAACTTCCATGTTTTCGGTGTCAGTTACAAAGTATGGTGAGATATATCCACGGTCAAATTGCATTCCTTCTACTACATCCACATAAGTTTCAGTACCTTTTGCCTCTTCAACAGTGATAACACCCTCTTTGCTCACTTTTTCCATAGCCTCAGCAATTAGTTTTCCGATGGTTTCATCACCATTTGCCGAAATCTTAGCCACGTTTTCAATTTTCTTCAAGTCGTTACCAACTTCCACAGCTTGCTCTCTAAGGTTTTCTACAACTTTGGCAACTGCTTTGTCAATACCGCGCTTAAGATCCATTGGGTTGGCACCAGCAGTTACGTTTTTCAAACCTACACCTATAATAGATTGAGCCAATACGGTTGCAGTAGTTGTTCCGTCACCGGCATCATCATTAGTTTTTGAAGCAACCTCTCTCAAAAGTTGAGCACCCATATTCTCTATTGAATCCTCAAGCTCTATTTCTTTTGCTACAGACACACCATCTTTGGTGATGTGTGGAGCTCCATAAGATTTTTCTAAAATCACGTTGCGACCTTTTGGTCCTAAGGTTACTTTCACTGCATTAGCCAATGCATCAACACCTCTTTTTAGCGAGTCGCGCGCTTCCATCTCAAATTTAATTTCTTTAGCCATTTTATTTTCTGATTTAATTTTTTAGTTTCAATTATTATTCAAATATAGATTACTCTATAACTGCCAGAATGTCCGATTGACGCATAATCAAGAACTTCTCGCCATCATGTTCAACTTCAGTTCCGGCATATTTGCCATACAAAACATTGTCGCCTGCTTTTAGCACCATCTCTTCATCTTTGGTGCCATTACCTACTGCAACAACTTCTCCTTGGAGAGGTTTCTCTTTTGCTGAATCAGGAATAATAATTCCACCTACTGTCTTTTCTTCTGCAGCTGCTGCTTTTATAAGCACTCTGTCTGCTAAAGGTCTAATACTCATAATCGTAAACTTTTTTAGATTTAATATTTTAATAATTTATATTCATATTTGTCATTCCGACACTTTTACTACTTCAAAAACTGTGCCAAAGATTGTAAAACGGAGAAATAATGCAAAAAACATGACATTATGGCAGACTTTCTGTCAGCTTGTCATTTTCATAACACAAAAAAATAAACCATCTTTGTATTACAATTACAAACATACAATCAATTTATCAAACACATATATATAATATGAGAGCAAAACGAAGCAAAAAAACCTACATCTACACTGCCGTTTCAATAATTGCGGTGGCACTATTGGTAATTTATGTGATGTGGAATGGAGATGACAAAATGTCAGTTGCCGAAAACGAAAGCATAAACATCAAGTTTAACAAGCAAGGCTCGCTAGCATTTGTTTCAAAAGAGAGCAACGACACTATTTCGATAATAGATATTGAAGTAGCCAAAAATGATCAGGAAAGAGCACGAGGACTAATGTACAGAAAATCCATTCCTGAAGATGCCGGTATGCTTTTCGTTTTTGATTATGAAGACATACAAAGCTTTTGGATGAAGAACACGTACATCGCACTAGACATGCTTTTTGTGAATGAAAACAAAGAAATAGTAACCATACATATGAATACTTCACCAATGAAAGAGTGGAACTATGCATCCTCCGCACCCTCACTATACGTTGTGGAAGTAAATGCAGGCTACTGCGTAAAAAACAACATCAAAGAGGGAGATTTGATTAGCTTCGAGTACTAGTGGTACTTTTTACGAAAGTCATTCTAAAGACTGTCCACTCTCCCCTCACAAAATGAGTGAGCGTTCCACCATGCAATCGCATAATATATCGCGAAAGACTCAGCCCGATTCCACTGCCTGAGTCTTTTGTGGTATAAAATGGCACCACTTACATTGCCATCCACACATTGGTTTTGCCATAAAACACCAAAAACACCCTTTCCCAGAGGGGGGACGCCACATAATATATATACCACATAATTATCCAAGCGCAAAGTGGCCCACAAATTGGCAGACAAACATCTTTCCACAGAAAGTTTGGCACCTAATTTATGGTGAGATGGCCAACCCAGAAGTGGTTTTGCCTCATTTTGGAAATTACGACACTTTCCAGATGTGGAAAGTG
>CAZSKF010000182.1:0-1587 GCA_964607405.1 uncultured Proteiniphilum sp.
TATCAAAAATCTTTATTGGGTTCAATTTAAAAAATCTCTTCCAATATAGAACCACAACAGAAAGAATTGCTCCAAACTGTATTATTACCGTAAAAGCTTTTACGAACTCGGTGCTTTCCACACCCATCAAAGCCTGAGCTATTATCATATGACCGGTAGATGAAACCGGCAAAAACTCTGTTAAACCCTCAACAATGGCAATAATTATTGCCTCCAACGTACTCATTTACTATTCTTATTTTCTTAATTATTTATTCTTGTTTACCTTGTCAGGATAAAGAATGCCCACTATCATTAAAGCAAAGCCTATAAGGCAAACAATCGGTGCTGCTTTTATTCTGCGAGCACTAAAAATATCGGTTTCAAACCCCTCTAATGTAGTTGAAGGTCCGCTCATCAAAACGAATCCTATAATTATAATTAAAACTGCAACAGCAGTAATTATTAAATTGGTCTTTTGAAAAGCAAGATTTTTTTTAGACATATTAGTTTCTATTATTTTATACGTAATATAGGTTATCAGTTTCCATTCTCAAATATCTGTTCACAGCATAATAAGTAGCAATAACTGATATAATAACTCCTAGTAAAATCACAATTGCAAAAACAATTCCAAGCTCGGCCAAATTCACAAAAGTTCTCAGTTCTGTATATTCTCTATTGAAATAAAGCAATATCAGCAAAATAGAACTATTTGCCAACGCTCCTGCTACTATACCATTAAGAATATTAGCCTTAATAAAGGGCTTTCTAATAAATTGGCTGTTAGCCCCAACCAGCTTCATCGTATTTATGATAAAGCGCTTGGAGTATATACTCAATCGAATTGTATTTCTTATTAATGCAAAAGAAATAAACAGTAATACCACAGAGATAACTAATAACACTGCAGTTATCTTCGATATATTATCATTTATCAAATCAATGGCCTCTTGCCTATAAAGCAAATCATCTACATTACTCTTCTCCATTATTGATTTACTCACATAAGCAATACTATCGGAGTTGGCATACTCGGAATATAAGAATATCTCTATAGCATCATAAGCAGGGTTATAACCCAACAGTTCTGATGGATCTTCACCCAAATCCTTAATCAGCTCCTCTTTAGCCTCCTCCTTGCTCACAAATCTAGACGATCTCACATAAGGCTGCGAATCAATATCTTTTCTTATTTTTTGAATCTGAGCATCAGTTATATCCGTGTCCAATATTACACTGAAACTAATATTCTCTTTGACATAGCTAGACAAACCGTTGCCCAAAAACCATACCAATATAGTCATACCAAGCAACACTAACACCAACGTAACACTTATGGTAGATGTGATTTTTGCATTAACAAACCTGAATGTGGATGTTCTTTTCTTCTTCGACATATATTAATTTGTTATAAAGAAAATATTATAGTTTACAAAATGATACTATACAGCAAAATTGAGTGCAAAGAAACAAAATTATTGATGAGTTAAGAAATTATTATATATAATAATCAATAAATAGGCAAACAAATATTCTCTACTTGTCGCCTTTGATGCTCAGCCCCATTTCCGTCGCCTTCTCAATCAGATACTCATAAGCTCTATC
>CAZSKF010000182.1:1687-3074 GCA_964607405.1 uncultured Proteiniphilum sp.
AATCTTCTCACTGCCGAGTCCGTCACCACATCTTCCACCAACTGCATGGGTCGCATATGCATCTCCACCAACTTCTGTGTATATTTCATCTTCTCGTTCAAAGGCAGCTTCATGTTTTTAAAGATCTTGGGTACCATCTTTCCTCCCACAAAATTGTGACCATGAAACGTCCAACCAATTTTATTATCCCATCTCTTAGTTGCCGGCTTTCCAATATCATGCAGAATAGCAGCCCATCTCAACCATAAGTTATTGGTCGACTTGGCAATATTATCCAACACCGTCAGTGTATGATAAAAATTATCTTTATGTCCCACCCCCTCTCTGGTCTCAGCACCCTTGAGCTCAACCAGCTCGGGGAATATAAGATCAAGCAATCCTGTTTTCTCCAATAGCTCAAAACCCAAAGATGGCTTTGCCGACATAATAATTTTGTTCAGCTCATCTATAATTCGTTCTTTCGAAATAATTTTTATACGCTCCTTGTTTCTAGCAATTGCATCAAACGTATCAGGATACAAATCAAAACCCAGTTGAGTAGCAAACCTAACGCCACGCATCATTCGCAACGGATCATCACTAAAAGTAACATCCGGATCAAGAGGCGTTCTAATAATTAAATCCTCCAAGTCTTGCATCCCGTCAAAGGGGTCTAGTAGTTCGCCAAATCTCTCTCTATTAAGGCAAAAAGCCATGGCATTAATAGTAAAGTCCCTTCTTTTCTGATCATCATCAAGAGTCCCATCCTCCACTATAGGATTTCTGGAATCATGCGTATAAGATTCTTTTCGTGCACCCACAAATTCAACCTCATAATCTTTATACTTAATTTGAGCAGTACCAAAGTTTTTAAAAATAGCAATCTTGGTTCGCTTGCCTAATCGTGCTGCCACAGCCTTAGCCAGCTCCACACCTTTCCCAACTGCCACTATATCTATATCGGTAGATGGCCTATATAAAAAGAAGTCCCTCACAGTGCCCCCTATTACATAACACTCCAGATTCATCTCATCTGCTACTTCCGATATTATATTAAATATATCTTTATCCAGATATTCTTTTATTTCTTCAACAGATATATACATTCTCAATATATACAATTATTTATATTACGTTTTATTCAACAACAAATCAAACTCAGCTCAAACAATGTAATAAGCATCAGCTATACCACACTATTAATCAGCTATTTTAATATCAGTCCTTTTTGTTATGAATTGCAAAATTACAATAAATGAGCATGAAAACCATTTTATGGTCAGATATATTTCCTATTTTTGTATAGGAATTCAAATTAAGATTATCACTCTCAAATCAAATATGGCTTTAACTAAAAGGTTTTTTCTTAACGTATCAATCTTCTTTTTCATACTATTTATTTCGTGCA
>CAZSKF010000183.1:0-3070 GCA_964607405.1 uncultured Proteiniphilum sp.
ACTATTGCTCTTGACTGTGCTGCTTCTGAGTTCTACAAAGATGGTATCTATGATTACTCACTATTTGAAGGCGAAACTGGTAAAAAACGTACTTCTACTGAGCAAGCAGAATACCTAGAAGAGCTTATCTCAAAATACCCAATCGATTCTATCGAAGATGGTATGCACGAAAACGACTGGGACGGATGGAAAGTTCTTACCGACAAAATTGGTGACAAATGCCAACTAGTAGGTGATGACTTGTTCGTTACTAACGTTGAATACCTAGAAAAAGGTATCGAGCTAGGTTGCGCAAACTCAATCCTTATTAAAGTAAACCAAATTGGTACTTTGACTGAAACTCTTGCTGCTATTGATATGGCACACAGACACGGTTACACTAGCGTTACTTCTCACCGTTCGGGTGAAACTGAAGATGCTACAATTGCTGACATCGCAGTTGCTACTAACGCAGGTCAAATCAAAACTGGTTCTGCAAGCCGTTCAGACCGTATGGCTAAATACAACCAACTACTTCGTATTGAAGAAGAATTGGGTGCAAGAGCAGTTTATGGTTACAAGAAATTGAAATAAGGGACAATCCCTAAACTGGTAAATTCAATTATTCAAAAGAGTGTGCTGATAATTCGGCATACTCTTTTTTTTGTAATATGAGTTACCGAATATTTTATATACCTGAGAACAAGGTATTGAAGTTGTTTTGTATATGATAAGCCAAATCGGAGACGGTGATTCCAAGGATATGAGATACGTTGGTATATATTTCACAAATTGAAAATGAGGATTCGTCTGTTTCACAGAAGAGCATATTGATAGGTATTTCTTTTATTGTTTGTTCGTTGTACTTCTCCCCTATTGATACATAAATACCCTTTTGGGTTAACTGCTTTGCAAGGGTTGGCTTGCCTCTAAAACCATGTATAATCCAGGGTTGTGTGGGTTTAACTTCGCTATGAATGGACAAAAGAATATCCCACGATTTGACACAATGAATTATAATGGGTTTCTGAATCTCTTCGGACAACTGAATTTGTGATTTAAATACTTCAATTTGGGTTGTCATATCCCAACCTCGTATTTTATCTAACCCTGCTTCGCCAATTGCTAATATTTGGTTGTAGCAAGATATCTGCTTTAATTGTTCTAGTTGCTCTTTCCATGAATCTGAGTGCCACGGGTGGATGCCACATGAAAAGTATATACGGGAACCCTCTGTGAAATCTGTATTAAAAGTCTTGGGTGTGGTGTTCTTTATTGTGGTGATAGCGTATTTATCACTATGGTCGAGATTATGTGTATGAATGTCGTAAAAGGTCATGGTGGAGGATTATTTGTCATTAGACTTCCGTTTATTTTTGGGCTTTGGTTCGGGCACGGGGTCGTATCCTGAGCCTCCCCACGGATTGCAGCTGATAATGCGCTTGGCGGCCAGATATGAGCCTTTGAACGGACCATGTATCTTTAAAGCATCTATTGCATATCTTGAGCATGTGGGTGTGTATCTGCAACTAGGAGGTAGCAGAGGGGATATTGCTGCTCTATAAAAATAGATTGGAAGCAAGAGTATCTGAACTAATATTTTTTTCAAGTACTTCATATCTTTGAATGCTCTATCGTTAGGATTGACGGATTATTGTATTTATCTTTTGCAATGACCTGGTTATTGATTTCTCAATTGTATCATAAGGCAATACTGCATCTGCAACATATACAAAAACTATTTCCAAGGAATAGGCATTATTGGATTCGTCTGATGATATCAGGTCTTTATTCAACCTGTAGGCTTCTTTAAACAAGCGCTTGACTCTATTACGAGCAACGGCACGCTTTAGCCTTTTTTTTGGCACACTTATTAATACAGAGTGAGTTGAAGAGCTATTTTCATTTGCTACAAAGACAACCCTGAAGGGGTATATAAGAAAAGATTTACCGGTTGCAAATATTTTCTCTATGCGTACTTTGCCTGTTATTCGTTCTTCTTTTGTGAATGTAAATCTCTTTTTATCGATCATGAACAATGCTCTGTTTACTACAATTGGGATAATACAAATATAGTAGATTTTGCTAATAAGTAATCGCAAAATCTACTATTATTACAATATGAAATCTTTTGAGAGATCTCGGAAAAAGGCGTATCTACGTTATGAATGCTTTTTATGATTTTTCTTTAGGAAGTCGTCTAACGCCATAGTCATAGAGGGAAACTCCGGCTGTGGTGCCAAGCAGTCGATTCTTAAACCATTTTCTTCTAAAACCTTGGCTGTGCCAGCTCCAAAACACCCTATGCCCATATCACCCTGTTCAAAATTAGGGAAGTTTTTAAGCAGTGAGCTTACACCCAGCGGACTAAAGAAGATAACCATATCGGCATCAAGAGTTTCTCCCTCTTCGTAGTCGTTGCTAACTGTACGATACATTACGCTGGTGGTAAAATCAACATTCTTGGATGCTAAGAAGTTTTGTACATCATCACTATGCTCTTCAGGCACCGGAATCAATACTTTCTCTTTGGCATGTTTTGTGAATGCTGCATCGAGACCTTCAATTTTTCCTGTTTGACTAAAGAAGATTCTTCTTTTTCTATAAACAATATATTTCTGCAAATAGAGAGCTATAGCTTCCGACAAGCAAAAATATTTCATTGTATCAGGGATTGCTATTTTTTGCTCTTCACACAATGTAAAGAAGTGATCTATTGCTGTTCTGGATGTCATAACTACAGCACTAAAATCAAGTATATTGATTCGTTGCTGTCTAAACTCTTTTACTGTTACACCTTCTACTCTGATGAAGGGTCTGAAACTAAACTCAACGTTGTGTCTTTCTCCCAGCTCGAAGTAGGGAGACTTACCATTAGTAGGTTCAGGTTGTGAAATTAAAACTTTATTTATTTTCCTTGCGGTCATAACTAGTATTTTCCTGCTATATTTGCTAATATTATCCCGCCCTTATAAATCAAAAACAGCGGCACAATTTCGATGGCGCAAAGGTACAAAAAATAATTAAGCAGCCCAATATTGTTTTTAACAAAAATAATTAAGAGGTTTCGGTAAGAGAAAAAGAAAACAGC
>CAZSKF010000184.1:0-3020 GCA_964607405.1 uncultured Proteiniphilum sp.
ACCGTGTTGCAATTTTCTTTGCTGAATAAGTTATCAGTAAAAATAATAAACAAAATAAGCATCTCAATTTGAGATGCTTTTTTTGTTTCCTAATTATTGTCTTATCGCTTATTCCTTTATATATACTCGTTTCACTCTTGATGAAATCGAAGTTAGTATTTCGTAAGGAATAGTATCTATCGTTTCAGCTAGTTCTATAACCGATAAATCTTTACCAAAAATAATAACCTCGTCACCCTCCTTGGCTTCTATTCCTGTGATATCTATCATGCAAAGATCCATACACACACTACCAACAATAGGTGCATACTTTCCGTTTACCAATACCTTTCCTTTCTTATTTCCAAAACTTCTATTCAATCCGTCAGCATATCCAATTCTTATAGTTGCTATTTTTGAGTCACTCGATATAGCTCCTTTTCTGCCATATCCCACTGTTTCATTGCTTGACACATCCTTTATCTGGAGAATAGTACTTTTAAGCGTAAAAACGTTCTTTAAGCCTTCGGTCCCTCTGTTATTAATGCCATATAGCCCAATGCCTAGTCGAACCATGTCCCATTGTGCACCAGCAAATCTTTCTATCCCTGAAGAGTTTAATATATGTTTCCATACGGAGTATCCCATCTCTTTTTCAAAAATAGTATGAGTATTCTCAAGTGATGAAATTTGTTCGTTTGTGAAATCATCAAATACCCAGCTTTCACTTGCTGCCAAATGAGAGAAAATTGATTTTACTCTTAATGCTTTTTGTGACTTTAGTATTTGGGCTAATTCTTTAATTTCAGATTCCATGAATCCTAATCTATGCATTCCCGTATCTATTTTAATATGTATTGGGTAGTTGGTAATCCCTCTACGATCTGCCTCTTTAATGAATGCTTCTAGTATTCTGAAGTTATATACCTCGGGCTCAAGATCACACGAGAAAAGCTCTTCAAAGCCATTTGTTTCGGGATTTAAAACTATTATTGGACTTGATATTCCTTCTTTTCTTAATTTCACCCCTTCTTCTGCCAAGGCAACTGCAAAATACTCACATCTGTGATATTGAAGGGTCTTAGCTATTTCTGTTGCACCTGATCCATATCCATCTGCTTTAACCATGCATATTAACTTAGTGTTGGATGAGATCATGGATTTGTATTTGTTGAAATTATAAACAATCGCATCTAAATCAACTTCAAGAGCTGTTTCGTGCATTCTGTTTTCTAGCAATTGACTTATTTCCTCAAAGTGAAACCTTCGCGCCCCTTTTAGAAGAATAATTTCATTTTTAAAGTCCTTCCATTTTCCTGATTTTATAAATTCCTCAGTTGAATGGAAGAATAACTTTCCTTTATTTTCAAATATATCTTTGTTAGAATATATATCAGGACCAATACCAATAACCTTATCTATATTATTGTGTTGCACTAACTCTGCCACTCTTTTATATAAAGACTTTGGTGTTACGCCTGATTGTAGTAAATCAGATATAATAAGTGTTTTATTCAACTCTTTCTCCGCTTTTCGTTGGTTCTGAAACTCTAAAGCAATTTTGACCGAGTTGATATCAGAATTATAAGTATCGTTTATTATAGTACAACTGTTTTTTCCTTCTCTTACATCAAGCCTCATTGCAACAGGTTCCAGCTTTATCATGCGTTCAGAAATCACTTCGGGAGTAATATTTAGATAAAGCATTACTGCCAGACAACTAATCGAATTCTCTATAGATGCTTCATCTACAAAGGGTATTTTTACAGAATAGTCAAAGTTGAGAAATGAGTAATTAATAATAGTTTGATCTTTATCTTTTATTGTTTGAACAATAAATAGAGGTGCGTCATGATTGCGTCTTGACCACCCAAAAGATTTTTGAGATAAAACCATGCTGTCTATTGACTGACTAATGATTCTGTTATCCTCTTCATAAACGAACATATCACTGTTGCTAAATAGATTTAGCTTCTCCATGCATTTCTGCTGAATCGAAGTGAAGTTCTCTTGGTGAGCTTCTCCCAGCTTTGTAAATACACCTATAGTGGGCTGAATAATCTGTTCCAATGCAGACATCTCATCAGTTTGAGATATACCGGCCTCAAATATGGCCAGGTTATTATCTTCACTCATTTCCCATACAGACAGAGGAACACCAATTTGTGAGTTGTAGCTCCTGGGTGATCTTACAATATTAAAATCATCGCTAAGAAGTTGGTAAAGCCATTCCTTTACAATTGTTTTGCCATTACTTCCGGTAATTCCAATCACAGGGTATGTAAATCTCTTTCTATGGTATATTGCTATTTTGTGAAGTGCTGACAATGGGTTTGCAACCTTCAGAAAGTTTGCATCATTAAACTCAAACCATTCGTCATTAATCTTGCTAACTACAAAGTTTCTCACACCCTTCTTGTAAAGTTCGGGAATAAACTTGTGCGCATCATTGTTCTTTGTTTCAAAAGCAAAGAATAAACATTCTGCTGGGTTTGTAGTCTTTCTGCTGTCTGTCAGTAGTTCCGAAATAAAGAAGTCATTAAAGTCCCTGTTTTTTATTCCAATGATTGTGGCTATTTCGTTAATTGAATATTTCATTGCTCTATAATGTCAATTAAAAGTTTTATTTCATCATCACAATTAATATGAGGATGCATTGATTGAAAGCTATTCAACTTGTAAAGTGTGTTTCTTAAGAATCTAAAATAGCTTTCGGTGTTATTATTTATTGGTCTGTGATTTATAGCTTTTGCCAAGTTATTCCATTGTCTGTTTATCTCTAGAGTTTTGGTTGAAAAGAAAGTTCTACCAAATCTGTTCCATATATAATCAACCGCCAATGAAGACGGATGAATCATATCTTCCTCATAAAAGCGATAATCACGCAGCTCGTCAATTACTATTTCATAAGCTGGAAAGTATAACAGTATGGAAGGGTATAATGTTTGTAATCTATCAATAGCCAGATGCAGAATTGATTTGCTTACCACGTTTTCATGTGCTCCATCTTTCCAGTGTCTGATAGGTGAAACAGTGAAAAT
>CAZSKF010000185.1:0-2990 GCA_964607405.1 uncultured Proteiniphilum sp.
TTGATTTGCTCATTGAGGGTATTAAGACTAAACTGCTGGTGCTGCCGGATAATGTGACTATATATCCGGGACATGGGCCTAGCACTACCATTGGTAAGGAGAGAAAGCACAATCCATATTTGTAACCGAGAAAAAGATAATCATAAATCATAAATCGTTAATCGTATGAAAATAGAACATTTTAAAACCCGTCATATCGGGATTAAACCTGAGGATTTGGCGGAGATGCTAAAAACTGTGGGTGTTGAAACTTTAGATCAGCTAATTGAGGAAACCATTCCATCAGATATTAGATTGAAGAGTCCTTTGAACTTGCCGAAAGCGCTTACTGAAATGGAGTATGCGGACGAGATCAACAGGATTGCTTCGGCCAATAAGATATATACTACTTATATTGGTATGGGCTATTATAATACTAATACGCCTGCACCGGTTTTTAGAAATGTGTTTGAAAATCCTGTATGGTACACTTCTTATACTCCTTATCAGGCGGAGATTTCGCAGGGAAGACTGGAGGCACTTATTAATTTTCAGACTATGGTGAGTGAGCTTACGGGCTTGCCGCTTGCCAATTCATCGCTTCTGGACGAGGCTACTGCTGCTGCGGAGGCTGCATCTATGATGTATGGATTGAGAAGCCGGAAACTTGCCAAGGAGGGCGTGGAGACGCTTTTTGTGGATAAGAATATTTTCCCGCAGACTTTGTCGGTTCTGAAAACTAGAATGGAGCTGGTGGAGATTGATGTGGTGGTGGGCGACTTCAGAGAGGTTGACTTTGATAATGACAAGTACTTTGGTGCTATTGTGCAGTATCCCAACAATGATGGTTCGGTAGAGGATTATGCAAACTTTGTGGAGGCGGCTAAGGCTGTAGATTGCAAGGTGGCTGTGGCTACTGACTTGATGGCGCTGGTGTTGTTGACTCCTCCGGGTGAGTGGGGTGCTGATATTGCTTTTGGTAGTAGCCAGAGGTTTGGGGTGCCTTTGTATTTTGGTGGTCCGTCGGCGGCTTTCTTTGCTACTAAGGATGAGTATAAGCGTAATGTGCCGGGCAGAATTATTGGTGTATCTAAGGATGCATACGGTAGGGAGGCTTTGCGTATGGCTTTGCAGACAAGGGAGCAACATATTAAGCGTGAGAAGGCTACTTCAAATATTTGTACTGCACAGGCGTTGCTGGCCACTATGGCTTCGTTTTACGCTGTGTATCACGGTCCCAAGGGATTGAAGGATATTGCTACGAGAATTCATTCTACTGCTGCTTTTGTGGAGACCGCTTTGAGTGGTTTTGGATTTAAGCAAGTGAATGATACTTATTTTGATACTATGAAGTTTGAACTTCCCGATGGTATCACTCAGGATAATGTGAGGGATATGGCCGAGATGAGAAGTATCAATTTGAGATATTTTGAGTCGGGCGAAGTGGGTATCAGTATTGATGAGACTACTGACGAGAACAAGGTGTGCGAATTGCTTGCCGTGTTTGCCATGTCGGTGGGTAGCTCGAAGGAGTTTACTTGTGAAGAGATTAAGAAAAAAATTATATTGAAGCCTGAGCAGTTGAGAAAGAGTGAGTTTTTGACTCATGATAATTTCAATTTGTATCATAGCGAAACGGAGTTGATGAGATACATCAAGAGACTGGAGAGAAAGGATATTTCGCTTGCTCAGTCGATGATTTCATTGGGTTCGTGTACTATGAAGCTAAACGCTGCTTCGGAGATGTTGCCATTGGAGCATCCGGGTTTCCGCAATATTCACCCATTTGCGCCTGAAGATCAGACGGAGGGTTATCGTGAGATGATTAACGACTTGGGGGATATGCTTGCTGAGATTACGGGGCTGGCGGGCACTAGCTTGCAACCTAATTCGGGTGCTGCGGGCGAGTTTACCGGTCTGTTGGTGATTGCTACTTATCTGAAGAGTATTGGTGAAGGGCATCGTAAGACGGTGCTTATTCCTGCTTCGGCGCATGGTACTAATCCTGCCAGTGCGGTGCAGGCGGGCTTTAAGCCTGTGACTGTGGCTTCGGACTCGAGGGGTAATGTGGATATGGAGGATTTTGAGAAGAAGGTGGCTGAGTATCGTGACGACTTGGCGGCTTATATGATTACTTATCCTTCTACGCATGGTATCTTTGAGGTGCAGATTAAGAAGATGTGTGAGATGATTCACGAGGCGGGTGGTCAGGTGTATATGGATGGTGCTAATATGAATGCGCAGGTGGGTCTTACTAATCCCGGTGTGATTGGTGCGGACGTGTGTCACTTGAACTTGCATAAAACATTTGCTATTCCTCACGGTGGTGGTGGCCCGGGTGTGGGTCCTATTTGTGTGGCTAAGCATTTGGTGCCGTTCTTGCCGGGGCATCCTGTGGCGTTTGAGTCGGACTTGAATACTGTATCAGCTGCTCCTTATGGTAGTGCAGGTGTGCAGGCTATTACTTATGGTTATATCCGCATGATGGGTGCCGATGGTTTGAAAGAGGCTACTGAGATTGCTATATTGAATGCTAACTATTTGGCTGAGAAGCTTAATGATACTTATGGTATTGTGTATAGGGGTGCTAATGGTCGTGTGGGGCATGAGTTGATTCTTGAGTGTCGCGGTTTGAAATCAGTGTCGGGTATTACTGAGACTGATATTGCGAAGCGATTGATTGACTATGGTTATCACGCGCCTACATTGTCGTTCCCCGTGGCGGGTACATTAATGATTGAGCCTACTGAGAGTGAGAGCTTGATGGAGCTGGATCGTTTTGCGAGTGCCATGCTTAATATTCATAAGGAGATTATTGAGGTGTCGCGCGGTGAGTATTCAAAAGAGGATAATGTGTTGGTGAATGCGCCGCACCCTGAGTATGAAGCTGTGGCGGATGAGTGGAATCATGCTTATCCGAGAAGTAAGGCGATTTATCCGCTTCCGTATGTGAGTGAGAATAAATTCTGGGTTAACGTTGCCCGTGTGGATAATGCATATGGCGACCGAAA
>CAZSKF010000186.1:0-2984 GCA_964607405.1 uncultured Proteiniphilum sp.
AAAGATAATAAATTATTTTATGCCAGCTCTCTTAGCAACTCCCCAATAGTCTTATTAAGCTTTGGATGAATTGTATGATATGATATCTCTGCAAAAGGAACTAAAACAAAATCTCTCATATGAAAACGAGGATGTGGCACCTCCAAAATATCAGTCTCAATGACCAAGTCATCATACATCAAAATATCAATGTCGATTAGCCTATCAGAATAAATACCATTCACACTCTTCGAAATTCGACCCACTAGCTTCTCTATTTCAATAAGCTCTTGCAGTACCACATGCACAGACAAATCAGTTTCAACCTCACATACTGTGTTATGAAACTCATTATCCGAAACAAAACCTTGTGGCTCTGAATGATAAAAAGCGGATCGAGATTTAATAACCCCAATCCGCTTAATTATTTCTTCATAAGCCATATTTATGTTTTGCTTCTTGTCTCCTAAATTAGATCCCAGACCTAAAAACAATATATGCTTACTCATGTCACACCATGAATTATATTATAAGCATAGCATCACCATATGCACCAAATCTATACTTCTCTTTTATAGCTATTTCATATGCATTCATTACTTTATCATAGTCGCCGAAAGCTGCAACCATCATCAACAAAGGTGAATATGGCAAATGAAAATTACTGATCAAAGCATCAGGAAAAGAAAAGTCATATGGAGGGAAGATAAACTTATTCGTCCAGCCTTCTCTTGGTTTAATATGCCCATCAGTACTAATAGTTGTTTCGATAGCACGAAGCACAGATGCACCAACTGCGCAAATCTTATTACCTCTATCCTTTGCAGCGTTAGCTTTATCGCAAAGTTCCTGGGTAATTATCATCTCTTCAGAGTCAATCTTATGCTTTGTCAAGTCTTCCACATCTATTTCTCTATATGCTCCCAGACCATGGTGAACAGTCAGATATCCGCTCTCTATATTTTTTATCTGCATGCGCTTTAGCAATTCACGGCTAAAGTGTAAACCAGCAGCAGGCACTACAACTGCACCCACATTATTTGCAAATATATTTTGATATCTTTCAGCATCGTCAGGTTCAGCTTCTCTTTCAAAGTATTCTGGAATTGGAGTCTCACCCACGGCATGTAGTTGCTCTTTAAACTCATCGTATGGGCCATCATACAAAAATCTGATGGTGCGGCCACGAGAAGTGGTATTATCAATTACCTCTGCTACCAGCTCATCATTATCACCAAAATAAAGTTTGTTTCCAATTCTAATCTTTCTTGCAGGGTTTACTAATACATCCCACAAGTGTTGCTCCGCATTTAGTTCGCGCAACAAGAACACCTCAATTTTTGCACCTGTTTTTTCTTTGCTGCCAAATAATCTTGCAGGAAAAACTTTGGTATCATTAAAAATAAAGAAATCATGTTCATCAAAATAATTGATTATATCTTTGAACACAAGATGCTCTATTTTATCCGAATCTCGATGCAGTACAAGCATTCTGGACTCATCTCTATGTCTGCTCGGAAACTTAGCTATTAGCTCTTCCGGCAGATTAAATTTAAATTGTGAAAGCTTCATATTTATAATATACTAATCTATTTTTTCTAATGTATTAATGTGTTGATCAAAAAAATCATCAAGGTCATCTACTTGCAAACAATCCTCAAGCATGGTATCACCCGACTTGCTTCTTATCAGACCCGTTAGATGCGCACCCGAATCTAGAGCAAAGCCTATGTCTCTGGCCAAAGCTCGTATATAAGTACCTTTACTACAAACAACACGAATCGTTATGGTTGGTAAACTATAATCTAATAATTCAATATTATCTATAACCAACATCTTGGGTTTTAGTTCAATATCCACATTATTTCGTGCAAACTCGTAAGCTCGCTTCCCATTGACCTTCACAGCTGAATGTGCCGGAGGAATCTGCGAAATCTCACCTAAGAAATTAGCAAGCGTTTTCTCCACCAATTCCTTTGTTATATGCTCCGTTGGATATTCTGCATCAACCTCAGTTTCCAGATCAAATGATGGCGTTGTAGCTCCAAGTTTTATTTCAGCTATATACTCTTTAGTCATAGCCTGCAGACGATCTATTTGCTTGGTCATCTTACCGGTGCATATCACCATCACCCCCGTTGCCAATGGGTCAAGCGTACCTGCATGTCCCACCTTCAACTTTTTAATCTTCAATCTACGGCAAAGATTTGCCCTTACCATTTTCACCAATCTAAAAGAAGTCCAGTGCAATGGTTTATCTATATAGAGGATTTCTCCTTCAATAAAGTCCATTAAATAACGTTTGAAATAGTTCCGGATAGAAGTAAAATAATCAGTGCGAGTCCAACTATAATTCTATACCAGCCGAAAGCTTTAAAACCATACTTGGTAAGAAAATCAATAAAAAATCTAATTGCAACAATAGCTACTAAAAATGCAACAATATTACCAATAGCCAAAATCATAGCTTGTTCCTTTAGCATCTCCATGCTTTGGGGGTCTTTTATCAGTTTAAACATTTTGTAACCTGCAGCTGCTGCCATTGTTGGAACGGCCAGAAAGAACGAAAACTCAGCCGCATTGCGCCTATCTAGTTTAGTGCTCATACCCCCCACAATAGTAGCAAAAGATCTTGACACCCCCGGAATCATAGCTATACATTGAAATAGACCAATCTTAACTGATCGTTGCCACGAAATGGCTTGATCCTTCTCCGGCTTGTTAAACCATTTATCCACAAACAGCATAACTACACCACCTATAACAAGCATAATGCTCACTACCATCACATTCTCAAGAAGATCATCTATATAGTCACTAAACAGAAGACCAAAAAATGCAGCCGGCAATAGCGCGATAAATAACTTCCAATAAAAGTCATACTTCTTCAAAAAGCGTTTTAAATAAATCCAATACTTTTCGACAACACTTTTATTCTCAACAGCTTTCCTATCAAAAATCTTTATTGGGTTCAATTTAAAAAATCTCTTCCAATATAGAACCAC
>CAZSKF010000187.1:0-2952 GCA_964607405.1 uncultured Proteiniphilum sp.
GAGCATAACATTTTCAGTGAACATCACTTTAAGAACCTTGATTAAGACAAGTAACGTGGTTAATCTCTGTTGTCCGTCAATTACCTCCTGGATATTACTTCCATTTTTAGCTGTTAGTTGCATTGTTCCTATAAACATAGGCTCTAGAGTTGGGCTTTCTTTAATACCATCCTTGGGACCCCAGTATGATGCAAATATGTCAGAAATGAATCTACTAATCTCGTTTTCTCTCCAAGAGTAAGGTCGTTGATAGATTGGCACTACATATTTAGTACCGTCTAAAATAATTCCACCTCCTTCTTGCTCATTATTATTTAACGTGCATGTTTTTGCATTAATAGCAAATGTGTTTTGTGTTCTCATATAATTTAATTTATAAATTTTCTCAAAGCTACAAATAATAGTTATAATATCTTACTTATTCCCTCCCCAAATCCCTTACCACCATCCTCACTTCCAATCTATCATCCTCCCAATCATTATTTGCACTTACACCCCAATATTTCTGCATATTAATGAACTTTTTGTCCTCAAAAATATCTATCAAGTACTTCAGCTCGTCCATGATGAGGTCATGTGATTTTGAATAATTGATATGGAGTATCATCATAGTGCCGGTGGATAGATTGTAGTCAGGAGCCACCCTGTCGGCTTCCGACAGGGTGTTTCTGAGTGCATCTTGAAGTCTCCTTTTGCCGGCTGCCTGACCGGTAATAATAATTATATAGTGGCTCCCTTCAACCATTTTATGGATAATTGACCGCTCAATAGGAATCACAATGTCGTTAGGATTGAGTAGGCGAAACAGCTGATGAGTTATCTCATATTGTGGTCTAAAATGGATTTTATTGTCCATGATGGTGCTAAAGTGAAACAATCTTTTGGGTTATTTCCTCTGCATGAGCTTTCACGTAACTTCTCCATAGTGAGCTGTCCATCAGTGTACTTATAGGCACTTTGCTGATGAATAGCTCTAGCAGGTTCGTTTCAAATTGATTTGATAGCGAATAGTTGTCTGAATCAACAAGTTTTATCCAATCCCATCTGTGTTCAAACTTCTTAATGGTTTCAATAGATAGCTCCAGCCATCTATGCTCAGAAATTATGGACCAGTTCCAATAGTTTTGATAACGCTCAAGGTTGGCATCAGAAAAGAGCTCATTATTAGAGTTGTCTGAAAACAAATTCCAATTGAGCTTGTGCTTTAGTTTATCGAGTATGGACTGAGTCCAAACCATTTGCCCATTGCTTGAAAGCTTGTCCCAATTAATATTCTTCTCGTACTTTTCTAGCATAGCTTCCGTCCATTTGAACTCTTCTGACATGTGAGCCCACGCCTCTACGGTTATAAGGTCTTCGATAAACTCATTTGATAATCTTTTGTTTGTCATAATTTTGTTAGGTTTTAAATGTTCAACTTCATTTGTTCGATTACAAAATTACAACAGGCCTATGCCAAACAAAGGTATACTTTAAAATGATATCAAAATATTTGCATAGCAATTCGTGCACATGCCTCTGCATCAGCCAGAGCGTGGTGATGATTAGACAGTTTATATCCGATATGGCTGGATACGGTGTTGAGTTTGTGGTTTATCAGTTCTGGAAATGCTCTTTTGGCAGAGCGGTATGTGCAGAAAAATTCGTAGTTGGGGTAGGGCATACCGTATAATTCAAACACGGCTTTTAGGCAACTTTCGTCAAATGCACTATTGTGGGCAACAAAGGGGAGATCCTCAAACTTATCAGCAATGCTTTGCCAAACTTCTGGAAACTCTTGTTCGTACATTGTATCACTCTTGGTGATGCCGTGAATGTCTGTAGCCCAACTGCAATAGAAATGTGGATTGGGTTTCACCAGGTGATAATTGTTTTCTGCTATCACTCCATTCTTCACAATTACCAGCCCCATGCTACATATACTACTCCTATGTTGATTGGCAGTTTCAAAATCTATGGCTATAAATGATTTCATAATTATGTATTAATTTAAATTCCGACAAATATATCAAAAGCTTCAGAAACTATATATCAAATGTATGAGCATTATTAATGAGCATATAGTCGTCGTTGACCATAGATGCATTGATGAAGGTGGTATCTTTTGTCTTTACCACTCCGTGGGCATTATGGATATGACCAAATAGGTGATATTTTGGGCGCACTTTTGATATAGCCTTTAGCAGCCCGTTATCACCGTAATGGATGTTTTCAGAAAAATCTAAAATGCCATATGGTGGTTGGTGCGTTATCAAGATATCGGTGTCGGCCGGTATGGTGCTTATGTTGCTATCATAATTGCCAAATATAATATCCTCCATAAACATGGGCACACCATAAAACCTAATTCCCTCTATTGTAACTCCCGAATTGCATAAGTAATAACAATTGTCGGGTAGTCCCTCAATCTCTGCATCGTACATCGAGTTGTCGTGATTGCCCGATATAAATATTTTATGTTTATAGGGTAGTGATGAAAACCAGTCAATAAAATCTAAAGCTTCGTCCTCTGTTCCTGCAAATGAAAAATCACCCGAATGTATGACTACATCACCCGCAGGCAAATCATTGATTTTCCTATGCTGATTGTGAGTATCTGAGATATGAATAATGCGCATATATGTAACTGTATTAAAAAGTAGAGCAAAGTTAGCCAATCACTCTGCCAAATCGAGGCATGCGTTGTGTTTATTTTCATCTAGTCCAATTTTGGACTACGATGATAAACTTTTTTTTCTACTCGTACACAATTGGACTGACCATGAAAAAGCCCTATTTTAACAACCATCTGTAAGGGAAATGCAAAATAAGCAACGATAGTGTTAATGCCTGTTAGCAAAATGCTCAGGAAAACCTCTTTTTCACCCCGTCCAATATTGGACAAGCATGAAAAACTTTTTTTTCATCCCGTCCACAATTGGACCAGCCATGAAAAAGCCCTTTTTTAACAAC
>CAZSKF010000188.1:0-2911 GCA_964607405.1 uncultured Proteiniphilum sp.
AAATAAGATGTTAGCCGTCACTCTGAAAGTGAATATGCAAATTGAAATTTATTTAAAGACAAAGTTTAGAAAAATGATCACAAAACAGAAAATGTATTACGATAGAAAGCTGTCCGAGAGCTTTTCTCAATTGATTGAACCAAAAGGAAAGTTGAGATGGTTGTTTGATTTTGTAAAGAAACAAAAAGATTTAGATTTTTTAATCGGCAAAAACGATAAAGGTGAATGGATTTCTATTTACAGAGGATTGTCGCGATTGATCAAAATTTCTAAATATAAAACTACTGATACGTTAATCAAAATAGATGGAGATAATACATATAAAATAATGCAGCCAGATTTATATGGAAATAAAATCTCGATAAATAAAAACTTTGAATCCTTGTTATTTGACTTGCTTAAAGAAGTACGGGAAAATAATAAATTTGATGGATTTTATAATAATAAAAAAGAAGGTTATTATCAAAATGAATTATCTCGAAAATATGGAATGAACGGAAGCGCAGATTCTGATTTTGTAATTCTTGATAAGGAAGCTGTTATCGGTTACGAAACTCAAGAATGGAAACATAAACTTTTGGGAGAATCCCAAGAAAAATACAAAGAATTACAAAAAGAAATTTCAAAAGTTTCTTCTGAAAGATATGGAAAAAATTTATGGAAAAATTCTATAGGAAACGAACTTGATTTTATTGCGGTCGATAAAGTAGGAAATATTTTGCTTATTGAATACAAACACGGAACAAATACGTCAGGAATATATCTCAGTCCATTGCAAATTGGATTATACTATGATATATTTACAAGTATTGATAATGAAAAATTCAAAGACTCTATTCTTAGTCAATTAAAACAAAGACAAACAATTGGATTAATTAATTCCGATTGGAATATTCCTACAAAACTTAATAACATTATTCCCATTCTGATAATTTCGGAATATAATTACAAAAGTTCTGCAAAAGAAAAATATAATGAGGTCATGGAAATTTGCAGAAAAAAAATTGATGAAAATTTCCTCAAAAATATTAAGACTTATAATTATACTTCTACAGAAGGTTTAACAAATTGGTAAATGAAATTAAGAATACATAGAGGGTCTAATCAAATTGGAGGTTGCATAACTGAAATTGAAAGTAACGGTTATAAGATTTTTATTGATTTTGGCGATCAGTTGCCAGGAACAGAGATTAAAGAATTGAACCCGATAGATGGATTAACTTGTGGGGATATTTCAAAAAGTGCATTATTCATAACTCACTATCACAGTGACCATATTGGGAAAATTAGTGATACTGTTGCTGATTTACCAATATACGTTGGGAAAACTGCTCTCGAAATTTTTAATTGTCTTGAAAGCAGATTATCCCACATTCCTGACCCAAAAGAGTCGGAAAAACATAAAAAAATTGTTGAACGCATTAAAACTATAAAAACATTTGACGCATTAGATAAAATTAAAATCGGAGGAATTACAGTTACTCCGTTATTTATCGACCATTCCGCTTTCGATGCTTATATGTTTATTGTTGAGGCTGATAACAAACGAATACTTCACACAGGCGATTTTCGCGGACATGGATTTAGAAGTAAAGGACTTATTCCAACGCTAAAAAGTTATGCCAAAAACATTGACTACATAATTTCGGAAGGTTCAAATATTCAACGTCCAAATGCGACAATCCAAACGGAACAGGAATTACAAAAAGATTTTGAATTGCAATTTAGATACAACAAATACAATTTTGTTTTAGTTTCTTCTACAAATATTGACAGGATATTCGCATTGTACCATGCTTCAACAAATGCAAAACGCTGTTTTGTATGTGATAGTTATCAGACTAATATTTTAAAAATAGTTTCCAAAAATCATAAGCAATATAGTAAGTTTTACGATATAGATTACCACCAAACAGCAAATTATGCAGGTCGTTTCTTTGAATTAAAACGTCAAGGGCAGAATTCATTTTCTTTTGAGGGTAAATTAAAATCATATTTGGAGAAAAATGGATTTTGTATGCTTATTCGCTCAAGCGATGCATTCAAGCCAATTTTAGAAGAATATTCTAAATCAGATAAGGCAAAAATATATTACTCGATGTGGGATGGGTATTTGGATTCCTCAAAAGCAGCGTTTAATAAATCGTTGTATGGTTTTCTAAAACCGTATAAATTCGACTATAAACACACAAGCGGGCACGCTGATATTGAAACTTTAAAGACCGTTTTTGAAACTGTTAAACCCAAAGGTGGAGTTATACCTATTCACACAGAAGCACCTGATAAATTTCAAGAATTATTTAACGAACAAACTATTATTCTGCTAAAAGATGGTGATGTATTTGATTGCAATCTGCAAAAAACAAACTAAATATACACATTCATCATTATCCAATACACATAACAAGCACCGTTCATTGCAAAATTTGCAATTCGCTGATGTAATTATTCATTCGGATGATGTGTCGTTTGCAGGTTCGGAAGATTTAGTAACGGATCTTATTGGATGGTTTGCTGCAATTCGGGGCGTGTTCTCGTAAGAAAGTCTTGTCGGACTTTTAAACGTTCAGACCGGCGCGAATATTTGTGAAATCACGTACTACAGTAGGTCGTAAGCCGTTATCCTTCAAAAAAGAAACATCTCCAACCCTACATTAAACCAAAAAATAACACAGATTCGAAGCTGTTCTGAGGGTTACATTTATTACTTATTGCTATAATTGGATATAACGGTTCAATTTGTGCCACTCATTTCGGAGTAACTGTGCCACCCATTTCGGTTTGATTTGTGCCACTTTTCTTTAGTTTTATTTTATCACTTTGACAGATCAAGTTATCTTGTCCCCTAAAAAGGATAGAGCTATGGCAAATAAACTTGATCCTATGGATATAAAACAGATTTTACATTTAA
>CAZSKF010000189.1:0-2877 GCA_964607405.1 uncultured Proteiniphilum sp.
CTGCCCTATTTATAGGCAGAGGATATACCGGACACGAGCTCCTGCCGTGGTTCGGGTTAGTGAATATGAATGCACGGTTGTATGACCCGCTCTTGGGCAGATTCCTGTCGCCCGATCCGTATGTGAAAAACCCATTTATGACTCAAGATTATAACAGGTATACCTATGCGATGAATAATCCGTTGGTGTATATTGATCAAGATGGAGAATTACCTATTTTAGCTATAATAGGGATTGTCGTAGGTTTTGCATATTTAAAAGCAGCACATCATAATACACCAAAACAAGATCAAGGTAATTTGAGTAAATGGAATTGGAATCCTTTAAAATGGGATTGGGAAAATGCGGATTATGTAGTTACTGTTGGTAATAACACTGGACCATCGGGAGGTATTGGTGGGGCGGCTAGTGTAGGCTGGGGCGATGACTCGATGATAAATCTTGGATATAACCAAAAAAGTGGACCAGGAATTGGAATTGGTAAAGCAGGAACCAGTAATATATATTATCCAAAGTACGATTATAGTAAACCAGAAAAGGCGTCTAATAAAGCTATTCAAAGTGCCTACAATATGTACCACTCTATGAATGAATTTACAAATAATTTATGGAATTCTGATATGATGAGATTATTTATTGCAGATACTTATTATGTGAACTTTTCAGGAGCACTTACTTTTATTGGTGGAGGTGGTGCAGATATTGGATTTGCACTTGTGACTAGAGGTCAAAATTCAGGAAATGTTTATGCCACCACTACGGTAAAGGGTAAAGTTGGCGGACATTTAGCAATTGGTGCCAATATAGGTAGAGCTATGTACACAGGTAGTGTACAAAATTATAATTTTGAAGATACATTTTTAGGCAATTCGTCTGGACTTGAGATTGATTATATAATAGGAGTAAGTTATTCAGCAGGGGAGCATGATCAGTTTGGAGATTATCTTAATTCTTTTGATATGGGAATAGGCTATGGATACGGGGGATCTGCAAATATCGGGGCAAGAACATACGGCAAAAAAATATTTCACTTTTGGTAAAATTTAATTTAAGATGAAACTTACAAAGATGTTCCGAGACATGAACAAAGTTTTTCCATTCAAAAGTTTTGTTCCTGTAATTGTCTTTTTTGGTTTAATTATGATATACGTTGTCATCGCTAATATTTTTAAAGATGTCATTCCGAATAAAAATTATTACAAATTAGAATTAATTGGTAATGTTGAAAATATATCTAGATTAGACAACAGTAGAATATATAAGATTGGCTCAGATTGGTATCAAATAAAAGGTAGATTTATAAATGATATTTCTATTGGAGATACAATTTATAAAGAGAAAAAATCTTACGTATTCAGAATCACAAATATAGAAGGTTATGTCAAATTTGATAAAGAAGTAAAGAATACGATAATCAATAAAATAGATAAAAGGAAAATAATACAAATAGAATAATATGGCAATTAAGGAATATGCTTGTTGTCATTTGACAATAGGAGATAGATATGATATTGAGCATATTTAAATACTATAAAGTAGCACCAAATGCCATCCCGCAGCTGCGGGTTAGCATTCTCATACAAGCTTATTTTCGTAAGGAAAAATACAGTGACATCACTGTCATGCCGAGTGTGGGCACGCTGGAATCTGAAAACTCTTTATTAACTATCGCATCTTATTGATATTCCTATATAAATAAACTAATAAATATACTTAGAATGAGAAAAACCTTTATTGTAATTGTTATCCTAATACTTTCGGGAACAATATGTTTGATGCACGCTCAAAACAACAATGAGCTAAAATTAAATCTTGGTAAGACTGCATTTGGGCTTGCAGAGATATCCTATGAAAATGTGCTGAGCCAAAGATTTGGTGTTGGTACTGCACTAGCCGTGGGGATACCACCTTATAAGTTTATGCAATACAAGTTTGCCTTAACTCCTTTTGCACGATATTATGTTGCAGGCACGTCTGCTTCGGAGAGGGGTAGGGCTGCGGGGTTGTTTATTGAAGCTAATGGCTTCTTCTTTACACAAGATTATAAGGAAGAACGTGGTGAATTTAAAATAGAATTTGGCGACCCTATTTATATTCCCGGACAGCCGCCTCACTACCCCAATGAGGTGATAGATACCAGACATAATGTTTATTTACATAAAACAGGTATTGGACTTGGCGGGGCTGTTGGATATAAATATACAAGCAGGCGCTTGTGGGTTGGTGAGATTTTTGTTGGTATGGGAAAAAACTTTACTGTGTATAAAGACAATGGGTTTTATCCTAATATTGGCCTGTCCGTAGGAAAGCGATTTTGATGTTATATTATAAATCTAAATGTCCATAATATGATATTAATATGATGGTGTCATACGCTATTGTCTCTATATTTAATATACGGGCGAGCCCAAGTGGCCTGCTATTGTAATATCAATCATGCCAGGAGAAATATCCTTTTGTCTATGTGGCAAAAGTAAAAAGTATTGTGGATTTTATTTTGAATAAATGCCCCCCCGTATAAAACCAGAGGATGGAGGCTGAATAGTAAAGATAGCAGTTTATTGAAGATAATGGCTTTTTTTTGGCTGGTCCAATTTTGGTTTTACCATAAAACTAGTTTTTCACCCCGTCCAATATTGGACAAGCATGAAAAACTTTATTTTCTACTCGTCCACAATTGGACCAGCCATGAAAAAGCCCTTTTTTAACAACCATCTGCAAAGAAAATGCAAAATTAGTTGCCATAATGTTAATGCCTGTTAGTAAAATGCTCGAAAAAGCCGTTTTTTCACCCCGTCCAATATTGGACGAGCATGAAAAAACCTTTTGACTGCCCCGTCCAATATTGGACGAGCCGCAAGAACCTTTTAGAGGTTA
>CAZSKF010000190.1:0-2846 GCA_964607405.1 uncultured Proteiniphilum sp.
TATAAAAATCGATATGAAGTTGCAAATAAATGTTATCGCTCTTTATAATTAATTTATTGCTTTATTATCACTATTGCTGTTACAATAAGTTGGCTTTGATACCGTATGTGTAACTAGTTGTACTAATTATAACTGGGTACATGCACAGGTGTGCCGAAATGAATGAAAATTATAACTTCGGTATCTGTGATATAGCTTGCACTTTTGTATGATGCAAATAGTATAATATACAGGATTAGAGGTGTAATGAAGTTTTTCATTATATGTTTTGTAATTAATTGTTGTATTGATATAAAAAACTCCGGATGTGACAATTATCACAACCCGGAGTTCTAACTTGAGTCCTACAAGCTGTTTAAAGCTTTTCTTGCATTTCTCACTTGCTCTTCGGTAGTTTGGTTACCCTTAGTATCAATAGTGAAAGTGGAAATTATTTGTTCTAGTTTCTTTAGTTTTGCTGGATTGTTGGAGAATTCTTTACGAATAGTTTGAATCTTTTCGTAATCTTGAATTCCCTCAATTAATCTTTCAAAACGAATGCTGCTACGTCCATCTGGATATACGATATAGCAATCGCCTCCTGCCCATGTGCGGAAACGAGAATCTTGAAGAGGGCTCTTTGTCCAGCTATTGTATGCCCATCTCAAATACCCGTCATACTCTCCGGCCATTGTGTGCCAGCCAATCCATGTAGCTTCTGCTGGCGCTGAAAATGTGAAAGTGTTGGGGAAAGGTTCGGTGCAACAAGTATAAACTGTGCTACGTTTATTTTCGCTGTCTCTTCTGTCTTTAATGTTTTGAGGGAACTTTTGTCCAAATGCAATACAATAATCATATAGGTCTGCTTCTATCTCTGCGTGATAATTACCCGCTAATGAGATTTTGAAATTAGCATCTGCTTTTTTAATTATCTTGATAGTGTTTTGCATATCCTTCATTGCTCTTTCGTCCATTGCAATGGTGGTTTTTTCGAACCAGCCTTTTGCTTTTAAGTGCTTGGCAAAATCTGTTAGGAATGGTAGCCAATATGCTTCAAATTCTTTTGACCCAGTTTGTGCCTCTATAAACTTGATGCTGTTGCTTGCCACATCAAAGTAGTCAAAGCTCATTGCCCAAGGTATCATTGTGTAGGTGTTGATTTGCTCGGTGATACCCACTTCGTTCATCATAAACTCTACCCACATATCAAATGCGTCGTACTTATACTCCCAACTACCATCAATATTTTTGATTTTTGTAACCATGCTGTCAAATGGATCTTCGGTTTGTCCCGCCCATGGTTTGTGCATGATGGTGGTGGTAATAACTTTTTGTCCTGCATCTGCCAATAGCTTCATTACAGGTCTCATCAAATCGAAATGCTCCTTGCTCCATAGCTTTACATTGTGATATCTTGCCACTGAATATGGATTTTGCCATAGATCTAAATGGAAGCCCCAATCTGAAGGTGCTGCTAGTTTACGATTCTTTACGCTTACTTCAATTTTTATATTAGTTGCTTTGCCATTAACAGTAGCTGTTAAAGTACCGCTATAATTTCCAGCTTTAATGTTTTGTGGCACACTGATGTTAAGCCAAACAGGTTTTGTAGTAAATGCCTCTATGCTTAAATCTGCATGAATGTTGTTTAACACATCTGCTACAAGAGTAGAATCATATTGAGTAGGGTCAGGACGATGTCCGCATCCTCCTTTGCCATCTTTGTTAAGCTCGTCTGTCATAACATAGCTAACGGGCTGAATCCTGATGTTAGATGATGGAATAATGTTTCTTCCGCTTTTTAGATCTGAAATGGTTAGGTCAACTCCATTTAAGTCCACTTTTGTATATAGCACAGCTTGAGCATTAACTCGTTCGCCTTGCCAGGCTGTCAATTTTACAGTGCTTGCATTGCCATCTTTGTTGGCCATTCCTGCTTTATTAGGCAAAGATAGTTTTGGGTATCGTGTGTCAATATTTCCCCAAATAAATGCATAATCGCTTTTTAGACTACTTTGCCAAATCTCATTACTGTCAAAAGGTTTACTATCTTTTAGCTCAACATAATCTTGCGCTTTCATAGAGAAAGGAAGAGCTAAAAGTAGCATTAAAAACATTTGTTTGATCATTGTTATAATATTTGTTTAGTGTTGTTATTATCTCTTTTATTAATTAAAAAAGGTCTATCTCTGCTATTGCTGCCGACTTTTGATCTGCTGATATTTCTGTTGCAACAATTCTTATGTATTGTGCTTTGATCTCATTTTTGAAATAATGTGTGCGTGGTGATGGATCGTTAATAAGATTTCCAAATTCGAATGAGTCAACTTTCTCCCAGTTTTCACCATCTTTACTTATTTCTATATTGCCTTTAGCTATCATGCCTTCATTGTTCTTGGTTTGGGGGGTATATACCCATCCTTCAAATGATTGCTCCTTACCTAGATCAATAGCTATATGATGTTCCCCGTTGCTAAGGAATGATTGCCAGAAAGTGTTGGGGTTTGCATCAAATGCATATTCTGCTTTACCACTTTGCTTTTCACTGCTTGCTTCAAGTAGTTTCCAATCTTTTTTAGCAATGCCAATTTTCTGACTCTCAATAGGCCCTCTAGCATCATTAAGGAATGAAGCTGCTTTAAGTTCTTTGCCTTCAATAAATATAGGTGATTCGTATTTGTCAGAGTTTAGGGTTGGTTCGCTGCCATCAGTAGTGTAATATATTTCAAAACCGGAGCTAAGATTGCTCGCCAAATCTTCACCGTGAGGCTTCCAATTGAATTCAGATTTAGTAGGCTCAATTGTAACTAAGCCTTCCACGTTTCTTGTAAATGATAATTGTGGAGGTCTTGTTTGATAGTAATGAG
>CAZSKF010000191.1:0-2797 GCA_964607405.1 uncultured Proteiniphilum sp.
CAAGGTGGTGTATGCTGATTTGGCAATGTTTCTCAATATGTTTAATAGTTATTATGACGCCGCACCCGATCCCGATTTGTATAGACGCCTCCACAACCAGCTATATAAACTGATGAACCCCGGACGGGCTCAGTATCTGCGCATCCAAACCATGCGCAAGAAGCGATTGCTGAAGGAGAGCGTGGAGGAACAAAAGCTGAAAATAAAGGAGCAGAATAACGACGAAACCATTAATAATGATGAAGCTATGAAACCTAATGATTCTATTTTTCAACAAAATATAAGGGAGGCTGTGGTAAACCAAATTGTCGAAGAGCAGTCTATATCAGAGCCCGTGGCAAAGGCGCTTAAGGCCGTGCCGCGACAATACTTTGTGGACGAGGAGCACGCCGCCGAGTCGTATCACGATAAGCCATTGCCTATCAAGTCGGGGCAAACCATTTCGCAAATCACCACCGTGGCCCTGCAAACACAGCTCTTGGATGTGAAGCCGGGCGATAGGGTGCTGGAGATTGGCACCGGCAGCGGATATCAGGCTGCTGTGCTGTCGCGCTTGGGGTGCGAGGTGTATTCTATGGAGCGGATTGAGGCTCTTATGCTGTTGGCTCGCAGCAATTTGGAGAAGATGTCGCCCTTGCCAAATGTGATTACCGTGCTGGCCGATGGAAACGACGGACTGCCGCAATATGGACCCTATGACGGAATAATTGTGACATGCGGTGCGCCCGAGATTCCCAAAAAGCTGATGAAGCAATTGGCAGTTGGCGGAAAAATGGTTGTCCCTGTGGGAACTGACAAACAAGAGATGATAGTGGTGCAACGGGTTGATACTGAAGAGTATGTCACCACTAGTCATGGTGCATACGTATTTGTGCCAATGCTAAAAGGCACTGTCAAGCGGTGAAATTTGAGAAAAAGTAATAACTTTGGTACGGTTTTTGATACATATATATTACGACAGAAGATTATTGTAACAACTTAAAACAAAAAACAAGACTATTATGACTGGAGCGTGGATATTAATGATTCTAATTGCAGTGCTTGGCATGGTTGTGCAAGGCATGCTGCAAAGCAAGTTTAAGAAATACTCAAAGATGGCGTTGAGAAACGGAATGACGGGTAGGGATGTGGCCGAAAAAATGTTGCACGACAATGGTATATACGATGTGCAAATAATATCGGTGCGCGGACAACTCACCGACCACTACAACCCACTTAACAAAACCATCAACCTTAGCGAACCCGTATATGGCAGCAACAGCGTGGCGGCAGCAGCCGTGGCAGCTCACGAAACGGGACACGCCCTGCAGCACGCCTTTGGCTACGCACCCCTCAAGATGCGATCGGCAATGGTGCCGGCAGTTAGTGCTGCTTCCAAGTGGGTAACGTGGATACTACTTCTAGGTATCATCATGGTAAGCAGTTTCCCCGGGTTACTATGGTTTGGTATTGGCCTGTTTGCCCTCACCACACTATTTAGCTTTATCACACTGCCGGTAGAGGTAAATGCCTCGGCCCGAGCACTAAGATGGCTAAGCAGCGCCGGCATCACCGATATGACCAATCACCGCGAGGCTGCCGATGCACTTCGTTGGGCAGGATACACATATGTGGTGGCAGCGTTGGGTTCGTTGGCAACTCTTGTCTATTACATAATGATAGCAATGAGCGGCAATAGAAGATAAAAAATTAAGACATAAAGATGAAAACAGTTTTAATCACAGGCGGTTCGGGTATGGTGGGGCGCAGGCTCACACAGATGCTAAAGGATAAAGGCTATGCCGTAATTTGGTATAGCCGCGAGCGCTATGTGAAGGCTGAGATACCCCGCTACAAGTGGGACTACAGACACGGCACGCTTGATGAGGAGGCTCTCGAAAAGGCCGATTATATAATTCACCTGGCAGGTGCCAACCTGGGCGACGAGCCGTGGACCAAACGCCGCAAGAGAACCATTATAGACAGTCGCGTCAAAACAACTGAGCTGCTTATTGATGCCCTCAAGGTTATTGGGCACAAGCCAAAGGCCTTTGTTTCGGCCTCGGCAGTGGGATATTATGGCGTGGAGGTTACAAAACAAGTTTTCACGGAAGATTATATATTAAAAGGTAGCGATTTCCTGAGCCTTACATGCAGGCTATGGGAAAGTGCGGCTGATAAGTTTGAAAGCGAACTGGGCGTGCGCACTGTCAAGGTGCGCTCAGGCTTCGTATTGTCGCGCAAGAGCGAAGCCCTTCGCAAAATGAAACTAGCCACAAACGTGGGACTGGGCTCTAGAATGGGTAGCGGCAGACAATATATGTCGTGGATACACATCGACGACCTTTGCCGCATATACATCCAAGCCATAGAGGACGAAAATATGAAAGGCGTGTATAATGCCGTTGCGCCACATCACACCACCAACACGCGCTTCATGCGCCGCTTGGCAAGAGTGATGCGTCGTCCTTTTTTCATGCCCTTCATTCCGTCATTTATACTGAGAATGGTGATGGGCGAGGCTGCCGATATGGTGTTGGGTGGCAGCCGCATATCTAGCGAGAAGATAAGAAAAGCAGGCTTTAAATTTGAATACGAAAACGTGGACAAAGCCCTGCGAGCAGCAATCAAAGAGACAGACAACAAAGCAAACAAATAACAAAACAAAGATGAAAGGAAAACAATGGTTCTTGAAACCAATGTTGGCCGTGGCTATTGCCATTGCCGGCTTGGCTGTGTCGCAAAGTGCGGCAGCGCAGCCGTCGCTAGATGTGAGCGACAACACAATACTAAGTGCACAAAAAACTAACGAAACCAC
>CAZSKF010000192.1:0-2749 GCA_964607405.1 uncultured Proteiniphilum sp.
GCAATTCAAATCGTGGACATCTATTTTTACTCGTAAATATCATTGTTTCAATGTTATATATATATATTAAAAACTTAAGTGGACACTAGTGTTTTCCAATATCAATAAATAAGGTGTCAATAAGTATAAATCAAGGCTTAAAAGCATTAAAACCTAGAGAAATTATTATACTTAAGTTCCTATTTTGGAAGCTAAGGGGACATGAAAGAGATATCTTGACATTTTGCAATAAGATAGGTGCAACAGTCGATAGTATTGAGATGTTGGATTTTATGAATTTCCCTTTTACATTTCCTGCTACCGACGAGCAACAATCCATCGTTAATTACATAGAAGCCGAATCAGCACGCATTGACGCTAAAATATCTCAAACCGAAAAACTAATTGAATTATTAACCGAATACCGAACGGCTTTAATAAGCGAAGTGGTAACGGGTAAGGTGAAGGTGGTGTAATGTTAAATATGAAACAAATAAGATGGAAAGTTTTGAATATATGATAGTTTTTTTACTTTTGCATTAACAGTACCTGTTTTGCATCCCGTAGGATCTGCTTATGGGTCTTGGAATATAGATATCACTTTGATTAACGATAATACACCTCCCATGCCTCTCTCTGATGCACACTTGGGGGGTCTTTTCTTTTAAGAACATGAGTAAACGCAATTATAATAAGATTCCTTTGTCATTTGATAATCAACTTGCTTTAATAAAAAAACGGGGATTGTCAGTAGGAGATGAGCTTAAAGCTCTTTCCTATCTTCAAGCAATAAGCTATTATAGACTTAGTGCATATTTTTTTACCTTATCAGCAGACGAAAGATCATTTTAATTCGGGAACTACTTTTAAACAAATCATTCGCACTTATACTTTTGACCGAGAGTTGCGATTGCTTATTTTTGATTGTATCGAAAGAATTGAGGTTGCCATCCGCACACAGTTTATTTACAGTATGGCCTTGAAGTATGATGATGCGCATTGGCAAGACAAAAAAGAGTATTTCGCAAATCCCTACTATAACAAAGTAACTAAGCAGATGGTAGATCCATATGCTGACTTACAGAATATTATTCATCGTGCCAAAACAAATAGACGCCCAGAAGTATTTATTGACCATTACATGAATACTTACAACCATCCGTCTAACCCACCATCATGGATGTGCCTAGAATTATTGACAATTGGTGAGTTATTTCATATTTATCGTGGTTTAGCTAAGAATAGTGATAAAAAGAGAATTGCTGATTTTTTTGGTGTGCATCACAAAGTGTTTACTTCTTGGTTGCACACCTTAACCTATGTACGCAACATTTGTGCTCATCACGCTAGGCTGTGGAATCGTGATCTTGCCATTGTTCCGGATAAGATTAAAAAAGTAGAGGGACCATGGTTGGATACATCTTTCGAAAATAATAAACGCATGTTCTATTTTTTGAGCATATTGAAATATCTGCTGGATCGAGCAAATCCCGGTAACAATTTAAGAAAAAAATCGAGTCACTTTTTGACAAGTATGACACTATACCTATTCAGTATTTAGGAATACCCTCTGATGGGCATGGTAATTTACTTAACTGGAAAGAGCAACCCATTTGGAAAAAATAAAACATCATGAACATAACAACTGAAAATACATTTGAAATAGCTTTGGTGCAATCGCTTGTGGAACACGGCGGATATACACAGATGAGGCTCACAGTTCGCAAGGCAGCTAAGGCTATTGGTAAATTTGTGTCGCTGCATCCGCACAATTTGGCACAGAAAACAGAGATTGCCAAAGAGAGGAATCTCTGAATCATTGCATCTGGATGATGAAATAGCATTGGAGTATTACCGTTTGCAGAAAATCAAAGAGGGTGCCATTGAGCTTCAAAAAGGTGAGGAAGGGCAGTTGAGTGGAACGTCAGAAGCGGGACTAAAAAGGGCCAAAGAGGAAGAGCCCTTGCTTTCTGAAATCATCAATGTGCTAAATGATCGCTTTGGAACAGAGTTTGAAGAAGCCGATAAGCTTTTCTTTGATCAGATTGAAGCAGAGCTGATGGGCGATGAGACTCTACAAACTTAGGCAAGAGCTAACAAAATTGACACTTTCAAATTTGCCTTCGACGATAAATTTATCGATAAGCTTATCGGTAGGATGGACCAAAATCAAGAAATATCTGAAAAAATATTGGAAGACAAAGTTTTTGGTGATTTGGTGAAGGAGTTGATGATGAGAAAGATTTATAAGAAGATGAATGAGTGAGGGGGTGTTTGTTATTGATATGTGTATGAGATAATTAAAAATCAAATGTCGTGCGTCATGTCAATTATGAAAATTGTATATATCAAAACACTGCCATAGTATGCTCGCTGCAAGTGCTATCTTTGATATTCGATACAACCTTTTGAGCTAATTGACTGTGTTTCTGTACGTTGTGAATTGCTTTCAATAAGTGCTATCTTTGATATTCGATACAACCAGGTAGTGATTGATGCAAAAGTGGATTGCGTTGTGAATTGCTTTCAATAAGTGCTATCTTTGATATTCGATACAACAAATCATATTTATCTGCTGTAGAAAGTGTAGTTGTGAATTGCTTTCAATAAGTGCTATCTTTGATATTCGATACAACCATTTGCCGTCTTGTACAATTACTTGTGATGTTGTGAATTGCTTTCAATAAGTGCTATCTTTGATATTCGATACAACAGCACTTACTAATAATCAAGCACTTACTGAGTTGTGAATTGCTTTCAATAAGTGCTA
>CAZSKF010000193.1:0-2631 GCA_964607405.1 uncultured Proteiniphilum sp.
CAGCTCCATCAACTACCTGAGGCACTTCCTCATTATTACAAGCCATCATACCTATCGCTACGATCGCTGCTAAAAATAAATGTCTTAGTTTCATACTTAAAAAATTTAAATTGGTTTTGTAAAAAAATTGATTATAAATATTATTTGTCTGTTTTTGTTTATTCACGGGCAAGTTGTTCAACTGCATAATCGCTGTTTAAACGCCGTTTGAATGCTATTTAATCGGGATACCCAACTAAACAAAGTGCCTGCAAAATATTTTTTCTCTTTTTGGTTTGGTTGTTCTCTCGCACCATTGCCCCCTAAGAAAGGAGTGAGCGAGGGGGCAAGGCTTGAGAAATAGTTAAAGCTTTGGTTATCGTCAAATTGTCGTTTTGGTTTTGGTTTTAATTGTTGTTCTGTTATTTCGTTGTTTCGTTATTTCGTTTTAGTGCTTATTTCAAATTAATCGCTGTCAAATCGAGTATCAAGCAATTAAACATTACGTGTTCGCCAAAGGCGAAAACACTAATCACTGATCATTATTTCCTACATTGATTCCAACATCTTCTGCAGCTCCTTAGCATTTTCTGCCGCCACGTTATCTCCCTGTGCTCCGGCACGAAGGAATAACTTAAGAGCCTCTTCATATTCTCCCTTGTTTGCAAGAACAATTGCCATATTGTTCCACGCTGCGGGAGTATCCTTCAGTTTTTCTAGTCGCTTGTGTGCTCCATCCACATCGCCACCCTCCAATGCCACCGCTGCGGCATTAATGTTTGATACAGGATCGGCAGGATATAGACGAGATGCCACATCAAACACCTCCTTGTAGTTGTCGCTCCCTTTTTCGTAGGTTTGCGCCACAAGAAACATTTCATTAAGGCTTAGCAAATTAGGGCGAGTTTTCACCAGTTGTTTTGCCTCTTCCACATCAAATGCACGAGCAATGAAACCTACAGTGTAGTCATTGCGGCGCAATGGTGGGTAGTAGTCGTTAAGTAAAATGTTATACGTATGTCTGTTGTCTATTGCTATTAATTTAGCATCACGCGCATCATGATTGGGTTCGGTATTAATAATACTCAAAACATCATCCCTCTTGTCAAGCTGCGATGCCTGCACCGCTTTGCTAAGCCCGTCCCAATCTTCACCGTGCCATTTCACGCTAAATTGGTTGCTGTTCAATCCATACTTTTTCACTAAGTAATCCGAAAACGTGTTGGCACGATTTTTCGATAACGTCATATTACTGCTATAGTTGCCCTCGGGCGATGCATAGCCATTAATTTCCACATTGGTGAAGGTCAGATCCTTGTCTGCCTGCACTTCACGAATCACTTTGTCCACCTTCTCCAGCTCGGATGCATTGTCGCCAAAGTTTGGCAACAGCTCATATCTACCCACACGGTAGGTAAAGTTTGCCGAATAGGTTTCGCTGCGCTGTTTCACCGGCTCCGCCTCAGGCGTCACAAATGATACAGCATATGTAGGTTTGTAAACCTCTGCAAAGATGCGCCCCAAAAGTGCAATCTCGCCGCTACCCAAGTCACACTCGGCACAGCCCATCACTTCGGTCTGGAGCCAAAGGCGGGCATTTTTGTGCCATTCTCTTTGTGTAAGAGTTTCGCTATAAGCGATAGTCTGTTGGGTGTTGTTTTTGCGGACAGGCATGTACTGCTCATCAGAATTGAATTTTGGTTTCTCTTTCCATTCGAAAGGACGATTGAGCAACATGTCTCGACGACTGCCCTTAATAACCATAGGGCGCAAATGTGTGCTTTCACTGCCATCATTGGCACTAATCACCGGGGTTATTACCAGCAGATGATTCTTATCAATCTTCAATTCATCCAATACTATATTCATAGTCAGGGTGGTGGTTCCGTCTTGTTTGGCAACAGACACATCCGTAGCCTTCACTTGATCTTGATAAAGGCTTTGAGCCATCAGAGTGGGTGCAGCCAGCATCATCATAACCGCAAATGAGATATGTAATAAAATTCTTTTCATAATTAATGTTTTGGTTGTTTTGGTTTTGGCTATTTAATAAAGTATATCAGCGATACTGCCGCTTTGGTCACCCCAAAGTAATTGTCTTTTACATCCGACTCTAGCTTTTCGCCACATCTCACACATTTATATTTATCATATAATAAGTAGGCATATCCTGCGCCTATGTTTAGCTCAAGGTTCAGCCTTTTGGCAATGGGCCACTGATATCCGTAGCTAATGCCGCCGCCAAAAGCATATCCCTCGTAGCGATAGTCTTTGATATCTTTTAGTCGCCCGATGGGCCAATCAAATCCTCCTACATTAAATTCGGCAGCCAAGGCATGAAGTCCAAAGAAGTGACCGTTAAACGCCTCGCAAGTCCAGTATCTCAGTTCGGGTTGCACCAGCCAGTGTTTAAACTTTTTATAATCACTAAATGTAAACGGATTATATGCCGCTCCAATCTCTAATGTATATTTTCGGTTCATTGCCATTTCGATGCCCAAGTTTGGGGTTACCGCTGTAGCCCAGTGAGCACCGTTTGTTTTTAGTCCAACGCTCTGCGCAGTCGTACCAAAAATAATAAGGAAAAGTACCACGATGGTTAATGTAAACTTCTTCATACGTCAGGTTTTTGTTGTTGCACAAAATTCCCAA
>CAZSKF010000194.1:0-2626 GCA_964607405.1 uncultured Proteiniphilum sp.
ATAATTAATTGATATAATGTTAAAAACAATAAGGTTGTAGTACTGGTGGCACCACCCAAAAAGCCGATACTTTTTAAGTATTGGCTTTTTTTATTTTATAATATTCGCCAACTGTTTTTAAAGTTGCAACAAGTGTTATATTTTCTTTTAAAGGTCTTAAAGTCACGCTCTAAGCTAAATAACTCCTTGTTTAAAATAAATCAATCGTTTATCTTTGCCTATGCAATTTGATTTTAGGTTATCATTTTAGCACAACAGAACGTATTATTGTCATTATATAAAAATGAAATTATGAAAAAAACTAATTTATTATTTTTAGTGAGTCTCATTATTATGGGGGCACTATTTTCTTCATGTATCAAAGATGAAGCGCTTAATGTTGAAGCAGATATTACATCAGCTACTATCGAAGGAGCAAAAGAGCTACTAATTGTGGAACCAACTGTTTAGAATAATCAAATTATTTTCAGACTGATTGAGGAGCCAAGAGTAAATCCGGTTACAGAAGGTGAAGATAAGGACAATACAGGTGATGTGTCATTTGTTTTTGCTCCAACCTTCACGCTTTCCAAAGGGGCTTCAATTTCTCCTGCAAGTGGAACAGAGTTAGATTTCACAGAACCACAAAAATATGTTGTAACTGCTGAAAATGGAATAATAACTAAAGAATACACAGTATCTTTTATTGTTGACAAGGGAATTCTCATGAGCTACTCATTTGAAGAAGTTGAAGTTTACGAAGCTTCAAATCCATTAGGTTACTATCACAAATTCTTCACAACTTTGGGAGATGGAAGCAAAAAGAGAGATTGGTCTTCAGGTAATGAAGGATACAACTTCCTAGCTGAAACACTTCTAGAAGAGGGGGAAGAGCTGTCACCAGCTGTTTATCCAACAGCTCAAGATGAAGGATATGATGGTAAGGGTGTTAAAATGCAAACAAAAGGAACAGGCTTTTTAGGTTCTATGTTTGGATCTCCATTAGCTGCAGGTAGTTTCTACCTGGGTGATTTTGTTTTGAAATTAACAAGCCCTGTTAAATCAACTTTATTCGGACAACCTTTCACTTACACCAAAGCGCCAGCTGCTGTAAAAGGTTATTTCAAATATCAGGCAGGTGAGGAGTTTGTCGTAAACAGTAAGGATGGTAGCGAACTGGAGAAAGATTCTTGGGATGCTTATGCCATTTTATTTGAAAAAGTGGAGAAAGACAATTTTATGACAGGAGATCACAATTTTGAAGACCCTCGTATGGTAAGTGTAGCCATACTTGATGATGCTCAGCGAATCGAAACTAACGAATGGACTGAGTTTGAACTTAAGTTTGAAGACGTTGCTGGCAAATCCTTTGATTCTGCCAAAGAATATATGTTCACTATCGTATTCTCATCAAGTAAAGAAGGAGCTGTATTCAACGGTGCCGTTGGCAGCAAGCTTTGGATTGATGAGGTAGAAATAGTCCTTGCTGATTAATAATTAAGATTCAAAATATGAAAATCATACGCATTAGTCTCGTTTTTACTTTGCTTCTTCAGGTTCTTGTTGTAGCAAATATGAATGCGGCTGGCGATAAGGCAAAGAGAAAGCACTTCTTTAACACTAATATTGATTATGAGCTTGATGCCCATTTCAGTATTGGAGGTAGTGCGCCACTGGGAATGCCCACCGAAATTCGTAAAATAGAAAGTTATAATCCCAACCTTCAGCTAGGAATAGGTGCCCATGTAACCAAATGGTTGGGCGATAATAGTGACTGGGGTGTGAGATTGGGTGTAAGTGCTAATACTAAAGGCATGGAGACTAAGGCACGAGTAAAAGATTATAGCACAGAGGTTATTATTGATAAGCTGTATATGAAAGGTGTATTTACAGGATTGGTTGAAACAAAAGTTGAAAATACATACCTGACGATCCCTTTGTCAGCAGTTTATCGATTATCCAAAAGGTGGTCACTGTATGGCGGCCCACATATATCCTTTGCGCTAAATCCCGGATTTGACGGATATGTAAGTGATGGAGTGTTCAGGCAAGGAGATGCAACAGGTGATAAAATAATCTTTGATGGCGACAGCCAAGCAGCGTATGACTTTTCTGATTCTATTAAAAGAATACAGTGGGGAATGCAGGTTGGTGGAGAATGGGCGCTAAAAAAGAACTTGATGTTATTCTCACATCTCGATTATGATTTCAACGATCTTTTCAAGAAAGATTTTAATTCGCTGACTTTCTCGCTTCACAACATATATCTTAACATAGGATTTGGATATAAATTCTGATTAGTGCAATACTAATATATAACCTGCCCTGAGCAATGTATATCACACATTGTTCGGGGCTTTTTTATTGTTTTATTATGATATATAGTGTAAGTAAAAAAAGAGCGTTTTCTCTTAAAATGCTCATGTATAATAATATTTAACCATTGCATGTATGGTAAATTGTTATTAATAATTACCTTTGCAACCAAAATATAACCGAAGTGGAGAGATTTGAACAGCTTGCAACCACGATAAAAAATGCTAAAACGATTATTCCGTTGACGACTTCTCGTTGCATTTTCCTTTCTTGGTTCAATATTCAATAGCTTTCCGTTTTCAATAATTACAGTACAAAACTATTTGTTTAT
>CAZSKF010000195.1:0-2575 GCA_964607405.1 uncultured Proteiniphilum sp.
TCTCCAAATGAGCTTTTGAAGGTCCAATCTTTCACCTCTCCCAAAGCAAGTGTGCTAAGTCTCTCTCCATATGGATCAGCAACTAGTTTTGACTTCAATGATTTCATATCCAACAAGTAGCCCTTGCTCGAGTTTGAAACACTCACACCTGAGTATGATGCCCAACGACCATCTTTTGATACAGTAAATGATTGAACCACATCCTCATTAAGTGGCAGTTTCTCAAACTTTGAGTTCTTGGTGTTATAGCGATACATGCTCACTCTGTCACCATTTTCAGCTCTAAAGTAAATATTGTTGTCAGCCTTGCTCCAAAATTGCGATGATATCGATGGATCAAAGTCTTTAGTTATAGGAGTTATCTTTCTTGAGCTTATATCCATTATGTACGCTTGCGTATCATAGCTGTTTGCAATTTGTCCCTCTTTAATGTTAAGTCCAATTCCGTTGAATGATTCCGGTGAACCTTGAATAAGCAGTTGTTTGGCATCTGGCGAGAATTGTGCGTAACCTGCAAATCTCTCATCTTTCCAGATTGTATCAATTTTCATTGTGTGCAGGTCAAGCATATACAAAGAGCTTTTTCTGAAAGGACGTTCGCTCAAGTCCTCCTCAGATACTGAAAATAGAAGCTTTCCTGCATCTTCCGTAATGTCATTTAGCGATGCAGTTTGTTTGCCAAATGTCAATTGTTGGTTTAATCCTGATTCTATAAAGAATCTATTTATAAAATATCTGTCTCTGTTGTTAGGCTGGCGATCGTCTATTCCTATCAATCTTTTTAGTCCTGCTGGGCTGCTTGCATTGATAGATTCTTTGGTAGAATAAAATAGTGACTTTTCGTCAGGTGCAAATCTGAAGCTTTCTCTTGGCAGATTGTCAGCCAAAATAGTAGATGTATTATTCAAAGGGTTTAGCGTATATAGAGTTCTGCCGTTTTCGCTGTCTTCCACATAGTATAGCAAATCTGACTTTGGCATCCAGTTTAGCATCTGTCTCGATGATGACTCCGACAATACAATTTTGTTATCCTTAGTGTCCAATACTTCCACTCGTCCTTGTCCTCTTCCTCCGGGCAGTGTTGTAGATAGTCTAAGCAAAACAAATCTTCCGCTTGGCGATATTGATGTGTTGCTCAATCTGCTGCCCTCTATAATATCTTTTATATTTATCCTTCTTGATTTCACATCGTCAAACGTGTAAACCATAAGTGAGTCTTGTTCCTCAGGCTTTACCTCTATTTTCAGTGCAGGATTTAATTTGTCTTCAGCCGATGCTAATAGTTTGACCACCACCCTGGCATTGCTGGTAAATCCGTTAAGGTTGGTATCCACAGATCCAGCATTGTGCAAGCTATCGTTAACAGCAGTTTTAGTTGCCTTTTTTTCATTGTCAATCCACAGTTCTAGTCTGTTTGGCGATGTAATGGTTATTTTTCCTTTGCCGTATCGGTCGCCCGACAAATAAAATGACAATAATTGAAACTCGTGTCCACTTGCGGGCTTGCTCAAATTGAAGAAACCTGCTGTATCGGGTTTTAATTCGTTTGTAAACTTGTCATGTTCAGGATAGGCTATTGAGTACGAAAGCATCATTTCATCGCTATACTTTGCGTTATTCAAGTTGGTGCTGTCAAGAATCACCGGTTTTGTCACTTCAATAGGCTTAAAACTCCTAATAGTATTAGGTGTAAACTTTTGTTGTGCTACTAGTGCCAGTGGTGCTACTAGTGCAACGAATAGAGTTTTGAATCTCATCTCTTATATTGATTTTGTTTTATTGATTTAAATACTAGTCCACACAAAGTGCTCCTCAAATACTCCTTCTATATTTGGTTCGTTTTCAAAAAAGGCAAATACAGACGATCCTGATCCGCTCATCGAAGCATAAAGTGCGCCTAAATTGTATAGTTTTTTCTTTAAGTCACAAATTTGGGGATTTTTTTTGAAGATTGGTACTTCAAAGTCATTTTTCATTACATCCTTCCACTCGCTTATAGGCATCTTTATAATATCCCTCAGTGATATTTCAGGATTCGCAGGAGTTATCATCGAGTATGCCTCTTTTGTATTTACAAAAATATCAGGTTTCACCAATACCAGTGAATATCGGCTCAAGTCCAAATTTATATCCTCAAACACATTGCCAATTCCTGTAGCAAAAGTGGGTTTGTTTTTAATGAAAAATGCGCAGTCGGCACCCAATGTTGAGGCTTTGTTTATAAGTTCACTTTCGCTATACCCAAGCTCAAAATTGTTGTTTAGTAGGTGCAGCATAGCAGCCGCATTAGCAGAGCCTCCACCCAATCCCGCACCAAGCGGAATTTTCTTTATCAAATGAATGTTGATGGGTGGTATCTCTTTTTCCTGTTTTATTAGGTTTAGAGCTTTTATCACCAAATTATTGTTGCTGTTGCCATCGATCTCTATTCCATGCTGATAAAAATGATATGGAGCTTCAATGTCATTTGACGGCACAATTTCTAGTGCGTCAGATAGTGCAATAGGGTAAAATACAGTCTCAATATTGTGATATCCATCTTCTCTTTTCGAAACGATATTTAATCCTAAATTAA
>CAZSKF010000196.1:0-2569 GCA_964607405.1 uncultured Proteiniphilum sp.
GGGAGATAATGTTGCGTCTGGCAACTCCCGATTATTTGCGATTTATTCAATCAAACAGCCTAACGGCCACTTTTGGTGGTGGAGAAGCAAATGTGGCGGTATCACTTGCCAATTATGGTCTTAATGCTGAATTGGTGACCCGTCTTCCACAAAATGAAATAGCCGATTGGTGTATTTCGGAGCTTCGTAAATATAATGTAGATACTAATAATATAATTAGAGGTGGAGATAGAGTAGGGATTTACTTTTTGGAGACCGGAGCTGTGGCGCGTCCTTCAAAAGTGGTATATGATCGTGCAGGCTCTTCCATTGCTGATATTGAGCCGGGATCAATAGACTGGAAGGAGGTCTTTAAAGGAGCAACGTGGTTCCATTGGACTGGAATAACACCTGCCATATCGCAAAATGCAGCAGATATGTGCCTTGAGGCTATTAAAGTAGCAAATGAAATGGGTGTTACGGTATCTTGTGATTTAAATTATCGCAAAAACCTGTGGAAGTATGGCAAAACAGCATCAGAGGTGATGCCGGCGCTAGTGGCAGGTTGTGATGTGATACTTGGTAATGAAGAAGATGCTGAAAAGGTGTTTGGTATAAAACCCGAAGGCTTTGAAGTGGAGCATACAGGCGGAGATGTTGATGCAAAAGAATTTGAATCTGTATGTAAACAAATGATGACACGTTTCCCACGTGCAAAAAAGGTGATTATAACACTGCGCGGATCTATTAATGCTAATCATAATACATGGGGCGGATGTTTATATTCGGATAAGCTATATGAATCTCGTAGATATGATATTACACATATTGTGGATAGAGTGGGAGGGGGTGACTCTTTCATGGGCGGATTAATTTATGGTTTGATGACGTATGAAAATGATGACCAAAAGGCACTCGACTTTGCCGTGGCAGCTTCTTGCTTGAAACATACTGTGTATGGTGATTTTAACCTGGTAACAGTAGCTGAGGTAGAGAATCTTATGAAAGGTGATGGTTCAGGCAGAGTGGTAAGATAATAATTAACATAGAAATATAAGAAATAAAATGGCTAGTTTTTATAGAATTGAAGTTTACAATGCTATACTAAATACGGGTATTGTTCCCGTATTTTATAATGCAGATGTGGAAATATCAAAACACGTGGTTGAAGCCTGCTATAAGGGTGGTGTGAGAGTATTCGAGTTTACAAACCGAGGTGATTTTGCACATGAGGTTTTTGCTGAGCTGGTGAAATGGAGCAAAGAAGCTTGCCCCGAAATGATACTGGGCATTGGCTCTATTGTTGATGCACCCACAGCTTCACTGTACTTGCAACTTGGTTCTAACTTTGTGGTTGGTCCGTTGCTAAACCCCGATGTATTCAAGGTCTGCAACCGTCGCCAGATAGCCTACTCACCCGGTTGCGGCACAGTATCTGAAGTAGGACTAGCTCAGGAACTGGGTGCAGAGATAGTTAAGATATTTCCGGGTGGGGATGTGGGAGGCTCATCATTTGTGAAAAATATAAAAGGACCAATGCCTTGGTCAAAGATTATGGTGACCGGAGGAGTGTCTCCAACAGAAGAAAACCTAACCAAATGGTTTGAAGCGGGAACTGACGCAGTGGGAATAGGATCTAATCTGTTTCCAAAGGAGGTGATGAAAAACAAAGAGTGGAGCAAAATAACCGATTTGTGCGCTGAGTGCATATCCATTGCAAAACGATATAAATAATAAAGATAAGACTAAAACAACTCAATAAATCAAAGTAATAATGAATCTATTAAAAAATCATGCCGAAAAACCCACTAAATTTAGGTGGACAATTGTGGCTTTGTTATTTGTGGCAACAACTATTAATTATCTAGATAGGCAAGTGTTGTCACTAACCTGGGATGAGTTTATAAAGCCAGAATTTCACTGGAACGAGTCACACTACGGAACAATCACGTCTTTCTTCTCTATATTCTATGCAATATCTATGCTGTTTGCCGGCAGATTTGTAGAATGGATGGGTACTAAGAAAGGGTTCTTGTGGGCTATAGGTGTGTGGAGCGTGGGTGCCTGTTTGCATGCACTTGGTGGTGTGGTGACAGAGGCTGTTGTGGGACTAAATAGTGCTGCAGAACTTGCCGCCGCCACAGGTGATGTTGCAATTTTGATATCAACCGTAAGCATGTGGGCTTTCCTTGTGGCTCGTGGTGTGTTGGCTCTTGGTGAGGCAGGAAACTTTCCGGCTGCCATAAAAGCAACTGCTGAATATTTTCCTAAAAAAGACCGTGCATATGCCACATCAATATTTAATGCAGGTGCATCGATAGGAGCTTTGTTTGCGCCTCTTACAATTCCACCATTGGCTAAACAATTTGGTTGGGAAGCGGCATTTATAATCATTGGTGCTCTAGGTTTTGTATGGATGGGATTCTGGGTGTTTCTTTATGATAAGCCTGCTGAAAGCAAACGTGTGAGTAAGTCAGAGCTTGATTATATTAATCAAGACAGCCATGAGCTAACAGAGGAGGAAAATAAGAAAAATGAAAAGAAGATGTCATTAAAACAATGTTTGTCTTATAAGCAAACATGGGCATTT
>CAZSKF010000197.1:0-2534 GCA_964607405.1 uncultured Proteiniphilum sp.
TTTATCATCCTTATAATTTCGATAAAGCTCATGACCAAAAACAAATTGATTTTCTATAAAAGATTTGTTCTCTTTGTAGAAGTCGGAAAGTGCCTCCATACCATCCACACTTTTATCCAAAATTCTTTTTTGGGTTATATAGGCAGCGTCTTGTGATTCTAGTGAAATCATTGTTTCAAAACGTCCTTTAATTTTACCAAAGTCGTCAGCTGTTCTACTAGAATTATTGCTCACTAAATTGCTCAGGTCTTGCTGTGCAGTACATACAATCCACACCTTATTTCCAATTTTAGAGCCAACTTCTTCAACTACAGTTTGAAGGTTTAGCAATAAATCTGTGTTGGTACCAATATATTGCGACACTTCATCCATTAGGAAAATAAGACGGTAGTTTTCATCTTTAGTGCTAATATATTCTTGCAATTCTCTTACAAACTCTTCGATGGTATAATCCTTATCTGTTTTGATAGCATCATCAAGTGCTGTTTTGTCAATAGTATTATCCAGCTCAAATACCGAATCGATAACGAGTTTGCGGCGCATGGTGATTATATTTCTCACATTGGCATCATTCCAATCCAGTGTGGTTTTCTCTTTTATCTTTAGTTTGAATGCGTCGAGCTTGCCTTGCTGATCAAGATGCTTTTCTATTAGAGTGGAAACAGCCAGGTTGGATGAGACATAACCACGCCTTTTATTAAGCTGATTGTATAGCACACGGGTAATAGTATTAATATCTTTTTTTGATCCTGCTACTGCATCTATATTGAATATTATCTCCTCTATATCAAAGCGCATAATTTTGTTATGCAACAAGGCAACGTTAGAAAGACTGGCAGTTTCCATCAAATCAGTCTTCACGCCGTTGAAGGCAGCTTTATAATGCTCAAAAGCTTTTTCGCGTGTTGATTCACGTAAACAATAGAATAGATATTTAATAAAGTGAGATTTACCACTCCCATAATAACCTGAAATCCAAACACCGGTTTTTCCTTCTTCTTTATTGAATATAGCATTCAAAAATTTGTATATGTTATTGATAATATCTTTGGTAAAAACATACTCTTCAATCTCTTGATGAATATGTGTTTGATCTAGCTCACTTACAACCACCGCCGGGTTGATATGTCTGGTAATATCTTTATCGTAAATTTTTTGTAGTAGCATAGCAGCTCTGTTTATTTCGTGGATTTAATTAATTCGTTAATATGATTTGCTCTGTAAACATTGTCATCGTTGAGCATTGAGAAAAGAGAGTATGTATCTTCTGAGAATTCGCCAGGGAAAAACACAATAATTTTGAAGTTTTTGATATACTTCTCCGTGTTTTTTAGAAAATGAGAAACACGAAGCCATGGATATATGCTCCCAAAGCCATGTACCAGCAGATAGACTTTATCTGTAGTGTTATCAGAAAAGTAGCTGGTAAACTTCTCACCCATATGTTCTATAAAACCTTCTCCGGCAACCTCATCCAAGTAGTTGTTTAATTCATTCTTATCCTCTAGCTCAAGCTTAAAGGTCTCTTCAAGGATATTGGAGTTGTCAAACTCCTGAGATTTTAGATACTCAAGAAACTCATCGAAAATATTAATCAGCATACTACGCAGATTATTGCTTGGTCTGCTTAGCATTTCATTAAGCCTCTGTATCTCACGACGCATTTCATATTCATCCACCGGATTGTAGGTGTATATATAAGCCGGGAAAAATAGTCGCCCTGTGGCAGGATCCTTAAACCCTTCTTCGGATAACAGTTTAAATATTTTATCTGTCTCTATACTCATAATAATATTTGTTATGCGTTGGGGTGCAAAATGCAGTGAAAAAACCAGGCATCGCCATTGTTATCAATCAATTGGCGCACACCGTCTGATAGGTAGGGTTGTGTGATTGTATTATCTTTCAGAATACCTACATCTTTCAATATTCTAAGTGCCACCTGCGAAACTTTATATTGTGTTTGATCCGTAAGTGAAGCAAGGTGCTCATCACTAATTTTCAGTGATACAAAATATTGGAAATCGTATGTGCTTAATTCATTATCAAACATTTTCCATTTATTGTAAACCACTTCCAAGCAAAACTCTTGTATAATTTTGTAGGTTTTGCAAACAGCCAAAAACAAAATAATGCGTTGTTCGTCTGCCGCCATTTCAGTAAAAGCGGTCAGATATGATTTATTTAATGTTCTTATGCGCTTATCAAGCTCTGATTTCAGTCTCTTCCTTGAAGATTCAGAATTAGTGGATAGAACCATATAGTCCACCTGCTCACTTTCATTTAGATATGCATCAAAATCGGATATACTGTTTATATATTCCTGAGACTCTGACAGTAATAACGCCCCCGCTATAAAAGAAAAGTTATATTTATCATTTGCTGTCATACATATTCTCCTATTCTATATTTAACACTCGGGCTGCAGTTATCAAAGTACACAACTGTATTTTGAGTCGCTAGCAGCCTTTGTTTCACCTCTTTTTCTTTAATTATTTTATTCAATTATCTCTCCTTGTATAAGTTGTTAAAGC
>CAZSKF010000198.1:0-2514 GCA_964607405.1 uncultured Proteiniphilum sp.
TTTGTTTTAGAATTACAAAACACTTTCCAACCATATGTGCCTGCAAAGGACTGTTATAAATAACAATATCCCACATTTGTCCCATTTCCATCTTCATAAAAAGCCAACACCTCCACGTTCGCCATTACTAAATCACTCATTGCAGCTTCACTCTTTTTGCTTTCTGCAAATCCAACGGCTGTGGTTGTCAACAAGACCAAAGCAAACAGGCCTGAGAAAATTCTTATGTTTCTTTTTATTTTCATAAACTCATTAGTATAAAATTAGCAATTAAGTTCAATATTATTTTCAGCTGTATGTATCCTTTCAGTGCAAAGCCAAAGACTCTCCACAAAATAATTCTCCGATATTTCTCACTGTATTTTAGCCCCTTTCTATTGTTATTAAAATACTTATTACAAATAAAATCTACCTATCTATCAATCCAAAAGTCCATCTAAACTCAAATATCCAAATTGGATTATATCGTCAAAGCTGAATATAATTCTATCATTCTCTTCATCATAACAAAGATCGGAAATTCTATATCCTATATCTAACGTTTTAATATAATCTCCATTAATATCGAAAACAAACAATTTATTTGGAAAACGATCTTCCGTACGCATATCTCCACCTGAATATGAGGCAATTATCTTATCCCCACGAAAGAAAGTGTCCCCAAAGTGATCGAGTCTGTTAGCATCCCTATTATTCCAATTCTCTCCATATACATTATATTTCAGGTTACCGTCAATGTCCATTATTGTCATAAGGTCAAGATTATGATAACATTCCACAAGTGTTTTATTATCCATGGAAACAGCTAATGTGATGCGGCTCTTTTCGACATCTGGATGAGTATATTTCATTTTGAAAACGTCGCCGGTTTGCATATTCCATCGTGCTAAAAATTCATTATGTCCTGCATTACCAGTGGGTTCTATAATTCTTGCAAAAGAAAGGGTATCATTGATAAATACATAATCACTTGGAAACTGAATGTTGTTGATTTCTTTTTTTACTTCTGGTTTATAGAAGGCATTATCGATGATGCTGTCCAACGGATAATTAAATATTTTCAATTTCCCGTGATCGGAGATATAAAGTTCTTTCTTATTCTTATTCACTCCGATATACCCCATATTAGTAATTTCTCCAGGTCCTTGTCCTCTTTGTATGCTGCTCGTTTCATATTCATAATTCATTTTATTAAAGAAATGAACCGACATGTCATCCGATCGAGGATCCATTATGATTAAATAATTATCTAACATGTACAATCGTGCAATAGAACCTACTAGCACATCTTCTATTTGAATTTCTCTGACTTTGTCCTTAACATTAACAGTATTAGTCCGATTTTTTTGATGCTTCTCTGTATCGGTTTTGCTGGTGCAATTATACAACACTAAAGCAAAGAACACTATTAGCAATATAGATACCTTATTCATAATTTTATTTTTGTTTCAATGATTTTATTCTATAATAATACTTCCACATTTGCCATTATCAAATTACTCATTGTGGCTTCACTTTTTCTGCTTTCTGCAACTTCAACTGCTGTGATTGCAAGAAGTGTAAGGGCGAATAGCTCGGATAAGATCTTCTTTTTCATTTTTCATCGAGAATTTATTTTTTTCCGAGAAATTGTTCTCGGAGTTCATAATAAAACAAAAGGGGGTTGGAATCCTCTGATAAATATTGATCTATGTCAATTTGTAATTGATTAAAATCAAGCTTTATTTTTTCCGATTTGTAATAATCAATGAAAAGAGGCACATCATTTATATTCATATAAGCATACATACCTTTTTTATCTGAACAACCGATATAATGGAGAATTGATTCCTCAAAAGCCTTGTAAACATAATCATCGAAAAGACCTTCATATAAATTTGCAGATTTATTTGTTTTAGAAAACACAATTGTATTTAATTTAAACCAATCAGAATATTCGCAAATTATATAGTCACCAATCTCAATAAAATTTAATATCGACTTTATTTTATTTAAGTCATTAATATCAGCAATAACCCCAGGAGATGAGAGATCAAAGTTTTCCAAATCACTCTTTCCTAACAATCTGTTACTTTTTATTTTGAAATATGGCGTAATGTTATCTTCGATGGAAAAAACAGCAGACGAATAAATAGGCACGTAATAAGGTGAGCGAGTGCTTTTGGAATAAAAATAACTATTGTTTTTAAATGTGATTAATTGGAATCCCAGATTATGTATCTCTGATGAAAGATGTTTATCCAATAATTTTCCTGAATTGGCATCAATTCTTATCAATAATGGACCTACTACTTTAGATGATACATCAATAGGCTGATAGTCGAGGAGTAACTGATTGTTGAAGAATTGTATATGTCCGAATAAACCATCAACTGTATTTAGAATGCTTATTGAAGAAATATGCTCACCTGTAAGTTTATATACGTGAATTTTTGACTTATAATTATCAAGAATATATATTAGTTTATTATTTTCGTCTATAGTAAAATCCGAAATGTTACTAAACTCTCCAGG